>NZ_PQHY01000001.1:0-217496 GCF_003385175.1 Amycolatopsis ruanii | reverse complement strand
GCCCAGCACCAGGGTGCCGACCGCGGTCAGCCCCGCCCTGCCCCGCCCCGGGACCTCGCCCGCCCTGGGCAGCAGCTCACGCCAGCGCATCCTCGCCTCCCCAGCGGATCCGCAAGTATTGCGTGGAGTGTGGTGGCGGTGGCTCCCGGTGTAAAGGCGGCGCGGATGAACAGCCCGGAACCGTTATGCGCGCGGTGGTGGGCCGGGGGTGAGGGAAACCGGCGGACAATACGGACACCGGCGCGCTAGCGTCAGGGGCGATGGACACCCACCTCGAACCCGCGCTGATCGGCCGCGATCACCCGGTGAGCCTGCTGCGCGCCGAGATCGGGCGGGCGGTGGACAGCCACGGCGGGCTCGTGCTGGTCACCGGCGAGCCCGGGATCGGCAAGACCACCCTGATCACCGGCGCGGCGGACGAGGCGCGCCGGCGCGGGGCGCTCGTCCTCGGCGGCGCCTGCTGGGACTCCGGCAGCGCGCCCGGTTACTGGCCGTGGGTCCAGGTGCTGCGCGGGCTCCGCCGCGCCGCCACCGCCGGCGAGTGGGCCGCGATCGAGCGGGAGGCCGGGGGCGGGCTGGCCGTGCCGCGGGGCGAGGCGGACCCGCGGGAGACGCCCGACGGGTTCCGCCTCTACGACGCCGTCACCAGCGCCCTGGTCACCGCCTCGCACAGCCGCCCGGTCGTCGTCGCCCTGGACGATCTGCACTGGGCCGACACCGCCTCGCTCAAGCTGCTCGAGTTCGCCGCCGGGCACACCTGGTTCGAGCGGCTGCTGCTGCTCGGCACCTACCGCGACGCCGAGGTCGAGGTGGCCGACCACCCGCTGCGCCCGCTGCTGTCCTCGCTGGTCGCCAAGGCCCGCACGATCACGCTCACCGGCCTGGAACCGGAGGAGGTCGGCCACCTGATCGCCCGGACGGTGGGCGAAACCCCGGGCGCGGACGTCGTGGCCGAGGTGCACCGCCGCACCGGCGGCAACCCGTTCTTCGTCGAGCAGGCCGCGCGGCTGTGGCACGGCGGCGGATCGGTCACGGCGATCGCGCCGGGCGTGCGGGACGCGGTGCGCCGCCGCCTGTCGCTGCTGCCCGACCCGGTCGTCGCGCTGCTGACCACCGCCGCGGTGCTCGGCCAGCAGTTCCACCGCCAGGTGCTGGCCGCGGTCGCCGCGATGCCCGCCGCGCCCGCCGACCGGCTGCTCGACCAGGCGGTCGCCGCGCGGCTGGTCACCGTGCGGGGCGGGGGCCGGTTCGCTTTCGCCCACGACCTGGTGCGCGAGACGCTCTACGACTCCCTCGGCGAGGACGAGGTCCGCGAACGCCACGCCGCGGTGGTCACCGCGCTGGCGGGCAACCCCGCCCTGGCCGAGCGGATCCTCCCGGCCGAAGCCGCCCGGCACGCCTACCTCGCCGGCCCGCTGGTGCCGCCGTCGCGCGCGGTGGGCCTGCTCGTCGCCGCCGGACGGGCCGCCTCCGGCCGGATGGCGTTCGAGGAGGCGATCGGGCACTTCCGGCGCGCGGCCGGGATCGCCGACGAGCCGCGGCGTCGCGTGCTCGTGCTGCTGGAGCTCGGCGGCGAGCTGCACCACTCCGACGAGACCGCCGAGGGCTGGGCGGTGTTCGAGGAGGCCACCGCGCTGGCCCGGGCGCTGGGTGACGCGGAGCTGCTGGGCCGCGTCGCCCTGACGGCCTACCGCTGGGGCGAGGACGCGGAGCGCGCGGACCTCAAGGCCGGGCTGATCGCCGAGGCGCACCGCGCGCTGATCGGGCCGGGTGAGACGGAGCGCCCGCTGGAGGACCGGGCGCGGGAGGTGATCGTCCAGCTGGGCATGCTGGCCCGCGAGGACGGCGACGACGAGGCGCTCGGTTTCAGCCTGTCCACGCTGCACGACTCGATCTGGGGCCTGGGCACCGCCGCCGAGCGCGAGGCGCTGATGGCGGAGCTGGCCGAGGTCGCCCACCGCAGCGGCGACACCGAGACCGAGCAGTACGCCACGTCGCTGCGCTGGGTCGCGCTGGTGGAGCTGGGCGATCCGCGGTACTTCGACCAGATGCGGGCGTTCGTCGCGCTCGCCGAGCAGGGCGACTCGCGGCGGATGCAGTTCGGCGCGCGGATCGACCAGAGCATCCTGGCCGCCTTCCAGGGCCGCTTCGCCGACGCCGAGGCCCTGTTCGACTCCGTGGTCACGGCGGAGGAACAGGTGCGGCACAGCCATTTCCTGCCGATGCTGCGCCACCACCGGTGGTCGTTGCTGCTGCAGCAGGGCCGGTTCGACGAGCTCGCCGGGTTCCACGCCTCGCTCGGCCCGGGCGACTACCCGTATCCGGGCCTGCTGGAGGCCACCACCGCGGCGCAGCGCGGCGACGCGGCCCAGGCGGCGAAGTACCTGGCCGAGCTCGGGGAGCGGCCGCCGTTCCCGCGCGCGTACCTGCCGATGTTCCTGCGGCTGCAGGCGCAGACCGCGGCCGCCACCGGCGACGCCGTGATGGCCGCGCGGGCCCGGGAGGCACTGCTGCCCTACGACGGGCAGTGGCTGGTGTCGGTGTTCGGGTTCGAGATCAGCGGGCCGGTCACGTTGTGGCTGGGCAGGCTGGCCGCCGCGGAACGCCACTGGGACGAGGCGCTGGACCGCTACCACGCGGCCGAGCGGTCCGCCGAGGCGATGCGGGCCCGGCCGTGGGTGGTCGAAGCGCGGCTGGCCCGGGCCACCTTGCTGCTGGACCGGGCCGCGCCGGGTGACGACACCGAGGCCGCCGCGCTGCTGGACGCGCTCGCCGCCGAGGCGGCCGAGCTGGGCCTGCGGCACGTGCCCGAACGCGTGCGGCGCCTGCGTGCCCGCGGCGAGCGGCCCGCCGCGACCGGCGAGTTCCGCTTCACCGGCACGACCTGGACGCTCGCGCTGGCCGGCCGCACGCTGCACCTGCCGGACGCGAAGGGCCTGCGGGACCTGCACTTCCTGCTCAGCCACCCGGGCACCGACGTGCCGGCGGTGCGGCTGCTCGACCCGGCCGGCGGCGAGGTCGTGGTGGCCGCGCGCCGCCTGGGCGGGGACGAGGTCCTCGACGACACGGCGAAGGCGGCCTACCGGCGCCGTCTCGCCGTCCTGGACGACGAGATCGACGCGGCGGCCGCCCGCGGCGACGACGACAAGGCCGCCCGGCTCGACACCGAGCGGGCGGCCCTGCTGGCGGAACTGCGCGCCGCCGCCGGTCTCGGCGGGCGCACCCGGCGCCTCGGGGACGAGGCCGAGCGCGCCCGCAAGACCGTCACCGCCCGGATCCGCGACACGCTGCGCCGGCTGGACGGTCGCCACCCCCAGCTCGCCGAGCATCTGCGGGCGACCGTCTCCACCGGCGCGAGCTGCCGCTACGACCCGGGCGAGCCCGGCATCACCTGGCGGCTGTAGCCCGGCTCACTTGCGGTTGTAGAGCCGCATCGTGAGCGTCCCGAACACCGCGAGCAGCGCGCCGCTGGCGATGAACGTCCAGGTGATGTCACTGCCGTCCGGCGCGCCCATCATCAGGCTGCGGACCGCGTCGGACAGGATCGTCACCGGGTTGACGTTGACGAACGCCTGCAGCCAGCCGGGCATGGTGGCCGGGTCGACGAACACACTGGACAGGAACGTCAGCGGGAACAGCACCATCATGCTCACGCTCATCACCGACTTCTCGGTGCGCAGCATCAGCCCGAACATCGTCCAGATCCAGGAGAACGCGAACGAGAACACGATCAGCAGGCCGACCCCGGCGAGCACGCCGCCGACGCCGCCGGCCGGGCGGAACCCGAGGATCAGCCCGACGGCGAGGATGACCGCCGAGGCCATGCTGTAGCGGGCCATGTCCCCGAGCAGCGCGCCCACCAGCGCCGCCGGCCGCCAGATCGGCAGCGTCCGGAACCGGTCGAACACGCCCTTCTCGATGTCGATGTTCACGCCCAGCCCGGTGTACATCGTGATCATCACGACGCTCATCACCAGGATCCCGGGCAGCAGGAACTGCAGGTACTGGGTGGTCGACCCGGCCAGCGCGCCGCCGAACAGGTAGGTGAACATCAGCGTCATCATGATCGGGAACGCGGTGACGTCGAACAGCTGCTCGGGCACGTGCTTGATCTTGAGCATCGCCCGCCAGCCGAACGTCAGCGACGCCGACAGCGCGCTGGGGCGCGGCGGTTGCTCGCCGGCGTCCAGCACGGCGTGCAGGCTTTCGGCGGCCGGGGTGTAGGCCGGGGCCGGGTCGGTCGTGGTGGCGGTCATGCCGCTGCCTCCTGTTCCGCGGGGTGGTCGGTCAGGGCCAGGAACACCTCGTCGAGGCTGGGCTGGCCGAGGGAGAAGTCGTCGACGGTGATGCCGGCCTGCGCCAGGTCGGACAGCGCGCGGGCGGCGTGCTCGGCGGCGCCCAGGCCGGACTCGCCGCCGCCGATCCGCGCGGTCAGCGACACCGGGTCGCCGCCGAGTTCCACGGTGGACGCCAGCGCGCGGGCCATGACCCGCTGGGCCTCGCCGCGCTGGGCGGCGTCGCGCAGGCGGACGTGGATCGAGCCCGCGCCCACCGAGGCCTTCAGCTCGCCGGGGGTGCCCTCGGCGATGACCTTGCCGTGGTCGATGACCGCGATGCGGTTGGCGAGGTGGTCGGCCTCGTCGAGGTACTGGGTGGTCAGCAGGACGGTGGTGCCCTGCGCGACGATGATCCGCACGATGTCCCACACCTGGTTGCGGCTGCGCGGGTCCAGGCCGGTGGTCGGCTCGTCCAGGAACAGCACGTCCGGGGTGCGCAGGATGCTCGCCGCGATGTCGATGCGGCGCCGCATGCCGCCGGAGTAGTTCTTCACCTGCCTGCCGCCCGCGTCGGTCAGCCCGAACGCCTCCAGCAGCTGGTCGGCGCGGCGGCGGGCGGCCGGTTTGCGGTGGCCGAGCAGGCGGCCCAGCAGCACGAGGTTCTCGATGCCGGTCAGGTCCTCGTCGATGGAGGCGTACTGGCCGGTGAGGCTCACCCGCTGCCGCACCGCGTCGGCTTCGCGCAGCACGTCGTGGCCGAACACGCGGGCCTGCCCGCCGTCGGGCCGCAGCAGGGTGGCCAGCATCCGCACCGCGGTGGTCTTGCCCGCGCCGTTGGGTCCGAGCACGCCGTACACGGTGCCGGCGGGCACGGCCAGATCCACGCCGTCCACGGCGCGGGTCTTGCCGAACACCTTGACCAGCCCGGACGTTTCGATCGCCAGATCGCTCATGGTCCTTCCTTCCTTGTCACGCCACGTAGGGGCGGGCCCGGCGGGCGGCGCGCAGCGCGTGGCCCCACCAGACGAGCTGGTCGAGCATCGGGCCGACCGCGTGGCGGACGGCCTCGTCACGCGGGCCGCCGTCGGGCCCGGTGTCGAAGAGGTTGAAGCTGACGGTGTTGCGCAGGGTCACGGTGTGCAGCTCGGTGAAGACCACGCGCAGCTGCTCCACCGCGTACAGGCCGGCGCAGCGGCACCCGTAGGACACGAACGCCACCGGTTTGGCCTGCCATTCGTCGTAGGCGTAGTCGATCGCCTGCTTCAGGGAGGCCGGGAAGCTGCGGTTGTACTCCGGGGTCACGACGACGAACGCGTCGGCGCGGTCGATCTCGGTGGTGAACGCCGTCATCGCCGGGGTCGCCCGGGCCGGGTAGCGGGCGGGGAAGTCGAACTCCGCCAGGTCCACCACCGCCAGGTCGAGGTCGCCGCGCTCGCCGGCCTGGCGGGCGAACCACTGCCCGACCCGCTGACCGGCCCGGCCCTCCCGGGTGCTCCCGATCAGGGTCAGGACCCTCAGGACGTCCTCCATCGTGGCCTCCTCCCGTTCTCGACCGGGAGGCGCTAGATCGCCCGCTGGATCCGATCTAGCGGGCGGGACCGCGGAACCGGACCGGGCCTCGCGGCTGCCAGGTCCCGGTGAAGACGGCGAGCCGTGCCTCGGTGAGCCGGACGGGCATCGGCACGCTGCGTCCCGCTCGTCAGGGACCGGTGCGACCGCGGATTCCGAAGGCAGCGGAAACGATCTCGCGGCGGATACGCTCGCTCGTGTGACGGAGCTGTCCTTCGAGCCGCTGTCGCCGGTCTCGTTCCTGGACCGGGCCGAGGCGGCGCACGGTGACCGGATCGGCGTGGTCGACGGGGAGCGGCGGTTCACCTACGCCGAGCTGGCCGACCGGTGCCGGCGGCTGGCCGGGGTGCTCGCGCCGCTCGCGCGGGGCGGGCCGGTCGCCGTGCTCGCCCCGAACACGCACGTGCTGTTGGAGGCCCACTTCGGCGTGCCGTGGGCCGCGGTGCCGCTGGTCGCGCTCAACACGCGCCTGTCCGCCGGGGAGATCGCCGGGATCCTGGCGCACTGCGAGGCCGCGGTGCTGGTGCACGACCCGGTGTTCGACGAGCTCGTCACCGAGGTGCTCACCCGGCTCGGCCGGCCGGTCGAGGTCGTCCGGGCGGGGGAGGACTACGAGCGGCGGCTGGCCGGCGCCACGCCCCGGGCCGAGGCGCCGCGGGACGAACGCGGGCTGTTGTCGATCAACTACACCTCGGGCACGACCGGTCGCCCGAAAGGCGTGATGTACCACCATCGGGGCGCCTACCTGCAGGCACTGGCGATGGTCGGGCACACCGGCCTGTCCCCGTCCGCGGTGCACCTGTGGACGCTGCCGATGTTCCACTGCAACGGCTGGTGCTTCCCGTGGGCGGTGACCGCGGCCGCGGGCACGCACGTGTGCCTGCCCAAGGTCGAGCCCGCGCGGGTGTGGCGGCTGATCCGCGACGAGGGGGTCACGCACCTCAACGGCGCCCCGACCGTGCTGTCCATGCTCGCCTACGCGCCGGAGGCGGCGCCGGTCGCGCACCCGGTGCGCGTCGCCACCGGGGGTGCCCCGCCGAGCCCGGCGATCCTGCGCCGCATGGGCGAGCTCGGGTTCGACGTCACGCACCTGTACGGACTGACCGAGACGTTCGGGCCGGTCATGATCTGCGACTGGCGCCCGGAGTGGAACGCGCTCGACGCGGCCGCGCAGGCCCGGCTCAAGGCGCGTCAGGGGGTGGGCAACCTGGTGTCCTGCCGGGCGCGGGTCGTCGCGGAGGACGGTTCGGACGTGCCCGCCGACGGCGCCACCACGGGCGAGATCGCGGTGCGTGGCAACAACGTCATGCTCGGCTACCACCGCGATCCGGAGGCCACCCGGCTGGCCGCGCCGGACGGCTGGTTCCGCACCGGCGACCTGGGCGTGATGCACCCGGACGGCTACGTCGAGCTGCGGGACCGCGGCAAGGACGTGATCATCTCCGGCGGCGAGAACATCGCCAGCGTCGAGGTCGAACAGGCGATCGCCGACCACCCGGCCGTGCTGGAGGTCGCCGTGATCGCCGCGCCGGACGACCACTGGGGCGAGGTGCCGGTGGCCTACGTCACGCTGCGGGACGGGGCGTCGGCGACCGCCGGGGACATCACCGAGTTCGTCCGGGGCAGGCTCGCCCGGTTCAAGGCACCCAGGCGGGTGGTGTTCGGCCCGCTGCCCAAGACCTCCACCGGCAAGATCCGGAAGTACGCGCTGCGTGAGCAGGAGTGGGCCGGTCACGAACGACGTATCCGATGAGTAACGGCCCGGGTTAGCGGTCCACCCGCCGGGGTAGCCGATGAGCAACGAACACTAGGCAGGGGTGGGGCACGAATGTTGTGGCTGATGTTGCTGATACCGATCGTGATCCTGGTCTTCACCGTGAGCCTGCAGAAGTTCGAGGCCGTGATGCTGGAGACCGATCCGCTGCGGGACCGCCGCCGCTACCGGTGAGGACGTGAGGCGATGACCACGGTGTTCCTGGTCGACGACCACGAGGTGGTCCGGCGCGGTGTCGGCGACCTCGTGGACGCCGACCCGGAGCTGACCGTGGTGGGCGAGGCCGCGACGGTGACCGAGGCGCTGGCCCGGATCCCGGCGGTCCGGCCGGACGTGGCGGTGCTGGACCTGCGGCTGCCCGACGGCAGCGGCATCGAGCTGTGCCGGGAGCTGCGGTCCCGGATGCCGGGGCTGCACTGCCTGATCCTCACGTCCTACACCGACGAGCAGGCCATGCTGGACGCGATCCTCGCCGGTGCCGGCGGGTACGTCGTGAAGGACGTGCGGGGCATGGAACTGGTGTCCGCGGTGCGCCAGGTCGGGGCCGGGAAGTCGCTGCTGGACAACCGGGCCGCCTCGGCGCTGATGTCCCGCATCCGGGACGAGGCCGCCCCGGCGGGCGCGGTGGCCCGGCTGTCGGAGCAGGAACGCAAGCTGCTCGACCTGATCGGCGAGGGGCTGACCAACCGCGAGATCGCCGAGCGCATGTTCCTGGCCGAGAAGACCGTGAAGAACTACGTGTCGCGGTTGCTGCACAAGCTCGGGATGCAGCGCCGCACCCAGGCGGCCGTGCTGGCCACCAGCCTGCGCCGGGACCTGCCGGGCCGCCGGTAGCGGCGGCCCGGCGCGGGACTCAGCGCACGTTGAAGGTGTCCGGGTCCGGCCCGGTCCGCAGGCCCTTCTCCAGCTTCGCCAGCTCGGCGAGGTCGCTCTCGTCGAGCTCGAAGCCGAACACGTCGAGGTTCTCCTTGATCCGGGACGGCGTGACCGACTTCGGGATCACGACGTTGCCCAGCTGCAGGTGCCAGCGCAGCACGATCTGCGCCGGGGTGCGGCCGTGCTTGTCCGCCAGCGCGGTGATCGTCTGCTCGCCGAGCAGCTCGCCACCCTTGGCCAGCGGGCTCCACGCCTCGGTCACGATGCCGTGCCGGGCGTGGTAGTCGCGCAGCTCGGCCTGCTGCAGGTAGGGGTGCAGCTCGATCTGGTTGACCGCGGGCACGATCCGGCTCTCCTGCGCCAGCCGGTCCAGGTGGTGCGGCTGGAAGTTGGACACGCCGATCGCGCGGATGCGGCTGTCGGAGTAGAGCGCCTCGAACGCGCGCCAGCTGTCGGCGTACCGGTCGGCCTCGGGGACCGGCCAGTGGATCAGGTACAGGTCCAGGTACTCCAGGCCCAGATCGGCCATGCTCTTGTCGAACGCGCGCAGCGTTTCGTCGTAGCCCTGGTCGGCGTTCCACAGCTTGGTGGTGACGAACAGCTCCTCGCGCGCGATGCCGGACTGGGCCAGCGCCTTGCCGACCGCGGCCTCGTTGGCGTAGGCGGTCGCGGTGTCGATGCTGCGGTAGCCGGCCTCCAGTGCCGCGGTGACCGCCTGGGTGGTCTCGTCGGCGGGGACCTGGAAGACCCCGTAGCCCACCTGCGGCATGTGCACGCCGTTGTTCAGTTCGACCGTGGGAATGGCGGTCATGTCTTTCCTTTCGCTGTCGTTCATCGGTGGACGGCCGGGATCTCCGGCTGCGTCCGGGTGGCCGGGCGCCGGTCGAGCGCGCCGGAGACCAGCGCGACGCCGAGCCCGGCGGCGGCCAGCACCGCGCCGATCCAGTTCGGGGCGGTGTAGCCGAGGCCGTGGCCGATCGCGAGCCCGCCCAGCCAGGCGCCGCCCGCGTTGCCGAGGTTGAAGGCCGCGATGTTCGCGGCCGACGCCAGTGCCGGCGCGTCCCCGGCCTTGGCCATGACGCGGGCCTGCAGCGGCGGCACGGTCGCGAAGCCGGCGGCGCCGAACAACGCGATCGTGACCGCGGCGGGTAGCTGCGCGTGCGCGGTGAAGACGAACGCGACGAGCACCACGGCCAGCGCGGCCAGGATGACGTACAGGCTCGGCATCAGCGCGCGGTCGGCGGCCTTGCCCCCGAGCAGGTTGCCCACCACCAGGCCCCCGCCAAACAGCACGAGGAGCCAGGTCACCGCGCCGGGGGAGAAGCCGGCGACGTCGGTCATCATCGGGGCGATGTAGGTGAAGGAGGCGAACACCCCGCCGAAGCCGAGCGCGGTCATCGCCAGCACGAGCCACACCTGCGGCCGCCGGAACACGGCGACCTCGCTGCGCAGGGTCTGGCCCTCGGTGACGGGCTGACGGGGCACGAGCGCGACGACGCCCACCAGGGCGATCACGCCGAGGCCGGCCACCGCCCAGAACGTCGAGCGCCAGCCGAACTGCTGGCCCAGCGCGGTGCCGCCGGGCACGCCGAGCACGTTGGCGACGGTCAGGCCGGTGAACATGATCGCGATGGCGCTCGCCTGGCGGGACTTCGGCACGAGCGAGGCGGCGACGACCGAGCCGACGCCGAAGAACGCGCCGTGCGAGAGGGCGGCGACCACGCGGCCGGTCATGAGCAGACCGTATCCGGGGGCGATCGCGGAGACGACGTTGCCCGCGATGAACAACACCATCAGGCCGGTCAGGACGGTCTTGCGCGGCACTTTCGAGCCGAGCGCGGTGAGCAGGGGCGCGCCGACCACGACGCCGAGGGCGTAACCGGAGATCAGGAGCCCGGCCGTGGGTACCGAGACGCCGAGGTCGGTGGCGACCTCGGGCAGCAGGCCCATGATCACGAACTCCGTCGTGCCGATGCCGAAGGCGGCGATGGCCAGCGCGATGAGGGCGACAGGCATGTGATTCCTCGAGTCTTGGAGAGCTTCCGTCAACTACCCGCGCGGAGACGTTACCGGCTTTGGCAATAGTTGCACACGCGGGTTATTGCCAACGGCGGCTACACTAGCAGGCAAGGACTCAGCGGGTAGGCTGGGAAGCCCGGCGGAAGAGGTGAAACGTGTCACTGCCCGACGACGCGGTCGAAGCCCGCGCACACGGCTGGCGGACCCTGGCGGCGCTGCACGCGCGGATCGAGGACCGGCTGGAGCGCGCGCTGCAGCGGGAGCACGAGCTGTCCGTGAGCGAGTACACGGTGCTGGAGGTGCTGTCCCGCCAGGACGGCTTCCACCTGCGCATGAACCAGCTCTCCAGCGCGGTGGTGCTGAGCCAGTCCGCGACGACGCGCCTGGTGAGCCGGCTGGAGGACCGGGGGCTGCTGCAGCGGTACCTGTGCCCGACCGACCGGCGGGGGATCTACACCGAGGTGACGGCCGCGGGGCGCGAGCTGCTGGACGCCGCGCGCCCGACGCACGACCGCGCGCTGACGGAGGCCCTGGCGGCGGCGGAGGAGCTGCCGGAGCTGGCGCCGCTGGTGACCGCGTTGCAGGGGCTGGAGGTCCCGGCGCCCGCGCGCGCCTGACCGGTTGCGCGATCCCACGCTCAGCCGCGCGAGTCCCACGCTACGGCGCGCGAGTCCCACGCTCCGGTGCGCGAGTGCCACGTTCGGGCGCGTGAGTGCCACGTTCGGGCGCGTGAGTGCCACGTTCGGCGAGGCGGGTGCCACCGTCCGGCGGGCGAATCCCCGTTCGCGGGGCGAGCCCGCCGCTCCGAGGCGTGAGGCGCGCCGTCGGGCGCGGTGTGCCGCGCGCTGCAGGTGCTCGGCCTCGCCCCGGCCGAGAAGGCCGACACCCGCCCCGCGCCGGCCGACCCGTCGCTGCGGGGCCGCTGACCGGCACCCCGGAATGCCCGGCTCCGGCGTTGTGGAGCGAATCCCCGGCGCGGCCTGAGCCGGGGCGCAAGGTTTGCGTGACGTGGGAAGGGCGCTGGTGCGGTCCGGGGCCCGAAGTGAAGGTGGGTCCCGCCACCCCACGTCAGCGAACGGGGACCGTCATGACCATCACCACGCGGCCGGCCTGTGCCACTCCGACGACCGCATCCAGAAGGGCGACGCGCAGATGCGCTTCCCGTGGTCGGCGGCCACGAGGGCGCCGGGGTGGTCGAGGCCGTCGGCGCGGACGTGGCTGTGCTCGGACTACGCGCGCCTGATCACCGGCTGCGACCTCGTGGTCGACGGCGGCGCCCGGGCGAAGAACTTCGCCTGCCACCCGGCCCCGGCGGGGGAGCTGGCCGGCCCGGCGCCGCTGATCCCGCTGGAGCCGGATCGGGGATGAGCGCAAGATAGGAGAAGCGCGCCCGGGCGATCCGGTCATAGGGTGCGGTCATGACGAAACAGATGATCTTCGTGAACCTGCCCGTGTCCGACCTGGACCGGGCCAAGAAGTTCTGGACCGACCTGGGCTACGAGTTCAACCCGCAGTTCACCGACGAGAACGCGGCCTGCCTGGTGTTCAGCGACGCGATCTACGTGATGCTGCTGAGAAACGAGTTCTTCGGCACCTTCACCGACAAGCAGATCATCGACACCGCCAAGTCCACCGAGGTGCTGCTCGCCCTGTCGGCGGAGAGCCGGGAGGCGGTCGACGCGCTGGTGGACAAGGCGGTCGCGGCCGGGGGCCGGGAGACCCGCGACCCGATGGACTACGGGCAGATGTACCAGCGCGTCTTCGAGGACCCGGACGGGCACAACTGGGAGATCATGTGGATGGACCCGGCCGCCGTGCGGGGCTGACCCCGGGCGTATAACGACCTATACGGCGCGGCGTTGAACGATCCTGCGTTGCTCCACGCCGCGCCGGGCGGAAGGGAACCCCGCGGCCCGCTAGGGCGTGTCCTCAAAGCGGTCGAATCGGGTGGCGGTGCAGCGCCACTGTTTGACCTGGTTGAAGCTGCGTCGTCTGACAGGACCAGCAGAATCCCCCAACCCACCCGCGATCCTCGCCGGACACTGCCTAGGCCTCGCCTTTCGGGCGGGCCCGGACGTGCACCCGCTCGCCCTGCGGGCCGAACAGGCTGAGGATCTCGGCCGGCTCCGGGCCGGGGTTGCCGAACCAGTGCGGGGTCCGCGTGTCGAACTCCGCCGCCTCCCCGGGGGTGAGGAGCACGTCGTGCGTGCCGAGCGCCAGCCGCAGCCGGCCGGAGAGCACGTACAGCCATTCGTAACCCTCGTGCACCTTCTGGTCCGGTTCGCGCGAGGGCTTGCCGGGCGGGTAGATCATCTTGAACGCCTGCAGCCCGCCCGGCCGCCGGGTCAGCGGCAGGATCGTCACCCCGGACCGCACCACCGGCTTGGCGTGCACCCGCGGATCCCCGGTGTCCGGCGCGCCGACCAGCTCGTCGAGGGTCACCTGGTGGACCCGCGCCAGCGGCAGCAGCAGCTCCAGCGTCGGCCGCCGACCGCCGGACTCCAGCCGGGACAGCGTGCTCACCGAGATCCCGGTCGCCTCCGCCAGCTGGGCCAGCGTGACCCGGCGCTGCCTGCGCAGCGCCCGCAGCCGCGGCCCGACCGCGCCGAAGACCTCCCCGTCGCTCATCCCGCCATCCTGCCGCAGCGGAAAACGGACCCGGGCACGACGCGCCCGCGCCGGGAACCCCGGTAACGGTGGTCGCCGCACCGGCGACTCCGACAGCATCGCCCCCGCGGAAGGGAAGGCGCGCCATGTGCGGAATCGTGGGGTACCTGGGCCGGCGGCCCGCGTTGCCGATCCTGCTGGAGGGCCTGCGGCGGCTGGAGTACCGCGGCTACGACTCCGCCGGCGTCGCGCTCGCCCGCGACGGCAGGCTGCTGGTGCGCAAGGCCGCGGTGCGCGTCGCGGAACTGACCCGGCTCACCGCGAACCTGGCCGGCAGCACCACCGGCATCGCCCACACCCGCTGGGCCACCCACGGCCCCGCGACGGCCACCAACGCCCACCCGCACACCGACACGGGACGGCGGATCGCGGTGGTGCACAACGGGATCATCGAGAACGCCACCGAGCTGCGCGCGACGCTGAGCGCGTGCGGGGTGCGGCTGGTGTCCGACACCGACAGCGAGGTCCTCGCCCACCTGATCGCCGCCGCGGCCGCGCGCGGCGGCACGCTCACCGAGGCGGTGCGCGCCGCGCGGGCCGACGTCGAGGGCACCTACGGCCTGCTGGTGCTCGACGCCGAGCGGCCGGACGTCCTGGTCGCCGCCCGGCACGGCAGCCCGCTCGTGCTCGGCCTGGGCGACCGCGAGATGTTCGTGGCCTCCGACCTGGCCGCGCTCGTCCGGCACACCCAGCAGGTCATCTACCTCGAGGACGGCGAGCTGGCCACGATCCGCGCCGACGGCTACGTGACCTCCAGCGGCGCCGACCGGCCACCCACGGTGGTGGAGGACGCGCCCGGCGACTACGAGCTGGGCGGGTACCCCGACTTCATGGCCAAGGAGATCGCCGAGCAGCCCGAGGCCGCCCAGCGGGTGCTGCGCGGGCGGCTCGACGAGCGGCTGGGCACCGCGCGGCTGGACGGGCTGCGGCTCACCGCGCGGGAGCTGCGCGGCATCCGCCGGGTGAAGTTCCTCGGCTGCGGATCGGCCTACTACGCCGGGCAGATCGGCGCCGGCCTCGTCGAGGAGCTGGCCCGCGTGCCCGCCGACGCCGAACCGGCGGCCGAGTTCCGCTACCGCAACCCGGTCGTCGACCCGGACTGCCTCTACATCGCGGTCAGCCAGTCCGGCGAGACCGCCGACACCCTCGCCACGGTGGAGGAGCTGCGGCGCAAGGGCGGGCACGTGGCCGGTGCGGTCAACGTGGTCGGGTCGGCGATCGCGCGGGAGTGCGACAGCGGGGTGTTCCTGCACGCCGGGCCGGAGATCTCGGTGGCCTCGACGAAGGCGTTCACGAACATGACGCTGACGTTCGCGTTGCTGGCGCTGACGCTGGGCCGGGTCCGGGACCTGTCGCCGGCCGAGGGCAGGCGGATCGCGCGCGCCCTGGCGGAGCTGCCGGAGCGGATCGGGCAGGTGCTCGCGGAGTCCGACCGGATCGCGTCGCTGGCCGGCCGCGTCGGCGACGCCGAGCACGTGTTCTTCCTCGGCCGGGTGCGTGGCTGGCCGGTCGCGCGGGAGGGCGCCCAGAAGCTCAAGGAGATCTCCTACGTGCACGCCGAGGCCTGCCAGTCCTCGGAACTCGAGCACGGTCCGCTCGCGCTGGTCGATCCCGCCCTGCCGAGCGTCGTGCTGATCCCGGACGACGAGCTGGCCGCGAAGAACCTCGGCACGATCGAGCAGATCCGGGCGCGCGGTGGCCCGGTCGTCGCGGTCACCACCACCGGACTGGCGGTGCCGGGCGCCGAGGAGGTGGTCCGGGTTCCCTCCGCCGGACCGGAGCTCGACCCCGTTCTGCTGACGATCCCGCTGCAGCTGCTGGCCTACCACACCGCGCGCAAGCTCGGCCGCGACATCGACAGGCCACGCAACCTCGCGAAGAGCGTCATGGTGGAGTAGTTGTTCTAGTGCTAGAGTAACTGCGTGGCGCCTGCACTGACCCCGGCCGAGCTGACCCTGCTCGGCCTCCTCGTGGAGAAACCCCGGCACGGCTACGAGCTGGACGAGGTCATCACCGCGCGCGGCATGCGGGAGTGGACCGAGATCGGGTTCAGCTCGATCTACTACCTCCTGGGCCGGCTCCGCGACCGCGGGCTGATCACCGAGGTCGCGACCGGCGGCACCGGACGGGCCAGGGCGCGCAAGGTGTTCGGGGCGACCGACCGGGGGCGGGAGGTGTGCGCGGCGGAGGCGGAAGCGGCCATCGCGCGGCCGCGGCCGGTGTTCCCGCCGGTCCTGGTCGGCCTGGCCAGCCAGCCGCTCATCCCGCCGGACCGGCTGCGCGAGGCACTGGCCGCCCGCGCCGCCGCGCTGGACGAACGCGTGGAGGCCGTCCGCCGTGCCGCCGAGGCCCAGCCGGACGCGCCCGCGTTCGTGCGGGCGATCTTCGACTTTTCGCTGCACCAGCTCGCCGCCGAGCAGCGGTGGCTGAGCGGCTACCGCGCCACCCTGGAAGGGGACCGCTGACCATGCCCGCCTACGACCCGAAACGGGCGCTGAAAACGCTCTACGCGCCGAAGAACACCGACTGGGCTCTCGTCGACGTGCCCGCGCAGCGGTTCGTCGCCATCGACGGCAGCGGCGACCCCAACACGTCCACGGAGTACGCGCGGGCCGTCGAGGCGCTCTACGCGGTGGCCTACACGATCAAGTTCGCCGTCCGCCGCGCCGGGGGCGAGGACTTCGTCGTGGGCCCGCTGGAGGGGCTGTGGTGGGCCGAGGACTACGGCGTCTTCACGCGGCGGGAGAAGGACTCCTGGCACTGGACGATGCTGATCGGCCAGCCGCCGTGGGTGGACGAGCAGCTGGCCGGCGAGGCGCGGCAGGCCGCGCTGGCGAAGAAGAAGCTGCCCGCGATCGCCGGGGTCCGCTTCCACACGCTGCACGAGGGACGCTGCGCCCAGGTGCTGCACGTCGGTCCGTACGACGCGGAAGGCCCGGTGCTGGCGCGGTTGGGCGACTACCTGGCCGCGCAGGGGTTGCGGCATTCCGGCCTGCACCACGAGATCTACCTCGGCGACCCGCGCCGGGCCGCTCCGGACAAGCTCCGCACGGTCCTGCGCCAGCCCGTCGAACCCCTCGGCTGAGGGAGCCGCCAGGCCGAGGCCTTCGAACGCGACCCGTCCGGCGCCGTAGGCCGCGCGGACGCCGGGCGCCCGGCGCTGGACCGGCGCCGGCGGCGTGGCGGGCCGTCCCGCCCCGCGACCCGGCCGGGCGCAGCGCGGAACTGGCCGCCCACCGCCGCCGGGCCGGTCAGAGCGCGGCCAGTTCCGGTTCCAAGTCATCCAGCCCGAGCGTCCCCACCGACAGCGCCGCCATGTGCCACGCCTTCAGCTCGAACGCCGGGTTGCGTGCCCGGGCCGCCGCGCGGCCGGCCAGCCACGCGCGCTCGCCCAGCTTGTAGCTGATCGCCTGGCCCGGGACGCCCAGGTAGCGCACGATCTCGCTGTCCAGGAACGCCGATTCGCGCGTGGTGTGGGCGCCGAAGAACGCCCGGCCGGTCTCCGCGGTCCAGCGCAGGCCCGCCCCGAGCCCGGCCTCCTCCGGCACCGGCAGCCCCAGGTGCATGCCGATGTCCACGATCACCCGGATCACCCGCATCATCTGCGAATCGAGATACCCCAGGCGGGCGGCCGGGTCGTCGAGGTAGCCCAGCTCGTCCATCAGCCGCTCCGCGTAGAGCGCCCAGCCCTCGGTGGTCGCGCTCACCGCACCGGCGCTGGTCTGGAACAGCGACAACCGGCCGGACAGCGTGGTCCAGTGGCCGAACTGCAGGTGGTGTCCCGGTACGGACTCGTGGTACCAGGTGCTGATCAACGTCCACAGTGGAAACCGCGTCTGGCCCAGCGTCGGCAGCCAGGTGCGGCCGGGCCGGGAGAAGTCCCGTGCGGGACGCGTGTAGTACGGCGCCGCCGCGCTGCCGGGCGGGGCCAGGCGCGTCTCCAGCACCCGCACCGGCGGCGCCAGGTCGAAGTGCGTGCCGTCGAGGTCGTCCATCGCCCGCTCGGTCAGCTCCGCCAGCCAGCCGCGGACCTCCTCCGCACCCTCCACGGCCGGGCCCTCGCGGTCCAGGTACGCCATGGCCTCCAGCACCGGGGCGCCGGGCAGCACGCGGCCGGCCTCCTCGCGCACCTGCGCGGCCAGGGCGCGGTACTCCGCCCACGCCCACTCGGTGATCTCGGCCAGGTCGAGGTGCGCGCCGGTCCACTGGCGGGCGTGCAGCAGGTACCGGTCCTCACCGACGCCGTCCGGCGTCCCGGCGGCGTGCGGCAGGTACTCGCCGGCCAGGAAGTCACGCAGCCCGGTCAGCGCGTCCTGCGCGGCGGCGCCGGCCCGGTCCAGATCGGCGCGCAGCGCGGGCGGCACGTCTGCCGCCGCGGTGAAGCCGGTGAACCAGTCCTCCCACGCGTCGAGCTGGGCGATCGCCGTTGCGGCCTGCCGGGGCGCGGCGAGCAGGCCGCGCCGCACACCCTCGCGCAGCGACGAGACGTACCCGGCCAGGGCACCGGGCACCCGCATCATCCGGCGGGCGATCACCGCCCAGTCCTCGGCGGTGGCCGTGGGCATCATCAGGAACGTGTTCCGCAGGCTCTGCAACGGGCCGAGGATGTTGCGGACCATCCGCAGGTGCTCACCGGCGGCGCTGAGCGCCAGCCCGGTGTCCAGCCGCTCCCGCAGCAGCCGCGCGCAGCGGCGCTCGTCGTCGCCCGACGGCTCCAGGCCGTGCAGCCGGGTCAGCGTCGCGGCCGCCAGCTCGTCCCGCTCCCGCTGGCCGTCGGGGGAGAGGTCGGTGAGCCGGTCCTCCCCGGGCGCGACGCCCAGCATGGTGCCCAGCTGGGGGTCGGCGGCGCACAGCCGCGCCACGTGGGAGTCCGCGAGATCACGTACGGCGGTGGTGGGGTCGGGCATCGTCGGAGTCTAGATCTAGGCTCGAAGGTGCACGGCACGCACGCGGAAACGGGGACAGTGTGACATCAGCGCAGGCCCACGACTTCACCTCGCTCTACCGGCACGGGTTCGTGCGGGTGGCCTCCGCGGTCCCGGAGGTCCGGGTCGCGGATCCGGAGTTCAACTGCGACGCCCATCTGGCGCTGGCCCGCCGCGCGGCCGGGGACGGCGTCGCCATCACTTTGTTCCCCGAGCTGGGCTTCTCCGCCTACACGGCGGACGACCTGTTCCACCAGAACGCGCTGCAGGGCGCGGTGGACGACGCCGTGGCGCGGTTCGTGCAGGAGTCGGCGGACCTGCCGGGCGTGTTCGCGATCGGCGCGCCGCAGCGGTTCGAGGGGCGGCTGTTCAACTGCGGCATCGTGGTGCACCGCGGCCGGGTGCTGGGCGTGGTGCCCAAGAGCTACCTGCCGGGCTACCGCGAGTTCTACGAGAAGCGGCAGTTCGTGGCGGCCCGGGACGCGGTGTCGGAGCGGGTGCGGGTGGCCGGGCAGGACGCGCCGATCGGCAGCGATCTGCTGTTCGCCGCGCCGAACGTGCCGGGCCTGGTGTTCCACGTCGAGGTCTGCGAGGACGGCTGGGTGCCGGTGACGCCGAGCGGGTTCGGCGCGCTGGCCGGGGCGACGGTGCTGCTGAACCTGTCGGCGAGCAACATCGTCATCGGCAAGGCCGGCTACCGGCGCGAGCTGTGCACCAACCATTCGGCCCGCTACATCGCCGCCTACCTGTACTCCGCGGCCGGGCCGGGCGAGTCCACCACGGACCTGGCGTGGGACGGGCAGGCGGTGATCGCGGAGAACGGGTCGCTGCTGGCCGAGGGCGAGCGGTTCGAGTCGAACCAGCTGGTGACCGCCGACGTCGACCTGGAGCGGCTGGCCGCCGACCGGCTGCGCATGACCAGCTTCAACGACAACGCGCACGACCACCGGGAGCGGCTCAAGTCCTTCCGGCGCGTGGACTTCGAGCTGGAGCTGCCGCCGGGGCTGGTGCGGTTGCGGCGGGAGATCCAGCGGTTCCCCTACGTGCCGGCGAACACCGCGGACCGCAACGAGCGCTGCCGCGAGGTCCACCACATCCAGGTGCAGGGGCTGACGCAGCGGCTCGCGGCGACCGGCATCGAGAAGGTCGTCATCGGCGTGTCCGGTGGCCTCGACTCGACCCAGGCGCTGATCATCGCCGCGCAGAGCATGGACAAGCTCGGGCTGCCGCGGGAGAACGTGCTGGCCTACACGATGCCCGGGTTCGCGACCAGCACCCACACGCTGACCAACGCGCACAAGCTGATGAAGGCGCTGGGCACGTCCGCGCACGAGATCGACATCCGGCCCTCGGCGAAGCAGATGCTGGCCGACATCGGGCACCCGGCCGCCGACGGTTCGCCGGTGTACGACGTGACGTTCGAGAACGTGCAGGCGGGGGAGCGGACCTCGCACCTGTTCCGGCTGGCCAACCACCACAACGCGCTCGTGGTCGGCACCGGTGACCTGAGCGAGCAGGCGCTGGGCTGGGCGACCTACGGGGTGGGCGACCAGATGTCGCACTACAACGTCAACGCCTCGGTGCCCAAGACGCTGATCCGGTACCTGATCGCGTGGGAGGTGGCGACCGAGCAGCTGGGCGAGGGCGCCGACGAGGTGCTGCGGTCGATCCTGGCCACGGAGATCTCGCCGGAGCTGGTGCCGGGGGAGGGCCCGGACTCCGGCCCGGCGCAGAGCTCGGAGGCGAAGGTCGGGCCGTACGAGCTGCAGGACTTCCACCTGTACTACCTGCTGCGGTTCGGCTACCGGCCCAGCCGCATCGCCTACCTGGCGCAGCACGCGTGGGGCGACGTGCACGCCGGGCGGTGGCCGGACCTGGTGCCGGAGTCCGAGCGCAACAGCTACGACCTGCCGACGATCAAGAAGTGGTTGCGCGAGTTCCTGTGGCGGTTCATCCAGACCAGCCAGTTCAAGCGCTCCGCGATGCCCAACGCGCCGAAGGTCGGGTCCGGCGGTTCGCTGTCCCCGCGCGGCGACTGGCGCGCCCCGAGCGACGCGAGCGCGCGGGCGTGGCTCGACGAGCTGGAGGCGAACGTTCCCGGCTAGCCGGCGCGCCCGGCGAACCAGGCCAGGACGAGCCCGCCGGAGTTGAGCGCCAGGTGCACCAGCGCGGGGGCGAGCACGCCGCGGCCGGTGTAGCGGAGCGCGCAGAGGACGACCCCGGCGACCGCGGCCACGCGCATCGCCAGCGCGGACAGCACCGGCAGGGGCAGCGCGCCCACGGCCGCGTCGACGCCGGCGTTGCGCCGCAGGGCCAGCGACGGCAGCAGGTGCCACAGCCCGAACAACGCGGACGCGCCCAGGACGGGCCGCCAGCGCCAGCGTTCGCCGCCGCCCAGGAGCGCGGGCAGCACGCCGCGGAAGGCGACCTCTTCGAGGAGCACGGTGCCCAGCGGGATGCGCACCAGCGCCAGCCACACCAGCTCGGCGGGTGGGTGCTGCCCGACCCGGCCGTCCTGGAACAGCGGCCGCAGCGCGGGCACGGCGAGCGCGACGCCGAACCCGGCCGCGACGACCAGGCAGCCGAGCCCACCGGCGATCGCCGGGCGGCGCCAGTGCCGCAGGCCCATCTCGGCGAAGCGGCGGCCGGTCAGCCGCGCGAGTCCGATGAGGACAGCGGCCGTCACCACCCCGCAGAGCGGATAGGCCCAGCCGGGCAGCACGCGGTTCGCGAGCGTGGTGGCCGCGGCCAGGACCGCGATGGCGCCGAGAACGGCGGCCCGGCCGGACAGTCTGGGGGCGGTGCCGATCTCGCGCATCCACCCCAGTGTGCGGGAGGGCGTGGCCGGGGGCCACTTGCTCGGTGCGGGGCGGTTGGTCCGTGGAGCGTCCGGGCTCGGGACACCAGCGGCTCCTGGCGCCGCTCGCTCCCGCTCCCGCACGCGCCCCGGGTATCCGGCTTCGTACCAGGGGAACAACGCCCCTTTACCTGCGGCCGTTCGGGGGTCACCCTTGAGCTGGGTGGTGGAAGGACTCGGGAGATGTGCGGCGGAGCCGGGGCGGTGCGTGCGGGCCGGGAGGCGGGCCGATGATGACCGCTGCCGAATCGTGGCCCGTCCGGCTCTGGCGGCTGCTCCACCCGGGCGGCCCGCTGGTGCGCCCGTGGGACCGCTGGGAGGCCCGCCTCACCGTGCTGGCGATCCTGCTGGCGGTGGTCGCCGTGCCGGTGGCCGGGGTGCTCGTCTCCGACGTCTACGCCCGCCACGCCGATCTGGCCCGGGCGCAGCAGGCCGACCGGACCCAGGTGACCGCGCTGGTGCTGGCCGACGCCGGCACGTTCGTGGCCGGCGGGCCCGCCGTGCAGGTGGCGGAGGTCCCGGCCCGGTGGCGGCTGCCGGACGGCACCGACCGCACGGGACCGGTCACCGTCCCGGCCGGCACCGACCAGGGAGCCCGGGTGCCGATCTGGGTGGACGGCGCGGGGGAGCCGGTGCCGCCGCCGCTGTCGACGTTCAACGCGATGAGCATCGCGCTCAGCATCGGCCTGCTCGCGTGGCTCGGCGTGGTGCTGGTGCTGACGCTCGTCGTGCTCGCGGTGCACGTCGCGCTAGACCGGGTCCGCGCGGCCGCGTGGGAGCGCGAATGGGAATCGCTCGGCCAGGGAAGGAGTGGACGATGAACGACCTGGAGAGCCGGCGCGCCGCCCGGGAGGCGACGAGGTCCGCGGCGTCCCGCACGGGCCGGCACACGACCGAGGAGATGGCGGAGGCGGCGATGCGGCGCTACTTCGCCGAGAAAGCCTTCCAGGAGCGCGTCGAGCAGGAACGACGGCAGCACCAGAAGACTGTATAACGACCTATACGGCGCGGGTTCTGTAAAAATCCGCGCCGGAGGTCACCCTACTGTCCTTCCTCCGATTTTCTGGCAAGGACGGGGCATCAGGGGACCAGCACCGCGGCGCCCGTGACGCGGCCGGCCGCCAGGTCGGCCAGCGCCTGGTCGGCCTGGTCGAGGGCGTAGGCGGTGGTGACGATCCGCAGGTGGTGCTCGCCGGCGAAGCCGAGGAACTCCCGCGCGTCGCGGCGCGTGTTGGCGGTGACGCTGCGCAGGGTGCGTTCCTGGAAGAGGTGGTCCTGGTAGGTCAGCGGCGGGATGCCGGTCAGGTGGATGCCGGCGACGGCGAGGGTGCCGCCGCGGTCCAGCGCCGCCAGCGCGGCGGGCACGAGGTCGCCGGTGGGAGCGAACAGGATGGCCGCGTCGAGGGGTTCCGGCGGCGGGTCCTCGGTGGCGCCGGCGGAGGTCGCGCCGAGGTCGAGGGCCAGTTGCCGGGCCTGGGCGCTGCGGGTCATGACGTGCACGGTGGCCCCTTCGGCGAGCGCGACCTGGGTGGCCAGGTGGGCGCTGGCGCCGAAGCCGTAGACGCCGAGGCGGCCGCCGCGGGGCAGGTCGGCGCGGCGCAGGGCGCGGTATCCGATGATGCCGGCGCACAGCAGCGGGGCGAGCTCGGTGGCCGAGTAGCCGCCGGGGAGCCGGTGGGCGTAGGCGGCGGGGACGGTGGTGAAGCGGGCGTAGCCGCCGTCGGCGTCCCAGCCGGTGTAGCGGGAGTCCGGGCAGAGGTTCTCGGCGCCGCGGCGGCAGTAGGCGCACGCGCCGCAGGTGCCGCGGAGCCAGGCGGCGCCGACCCGGTCGCCGGCCGCGAAGCCGGTGACGTGCGTGCCGAGGGCCGCGACCTCGCCGACGGCCTCGTGCCCGGGCACCACCCCGGCACGGTGCACCGGCAGATCCCCCTCGACGACGTGCAGATCGGTGCGGCACACCCCGCACGCGAGCACGCGCAGCAGCAGCTCGCCGTCGCCGACGTCGGGGACCGCCTCGTTGCGGAGTTCGAACTCGCGGGTGCCGGGAGGCCCGGGGCGGACCACTCGCCAGGCGTGCATGATCCCAGCCTTACCGGCCCCGAGACGGCCGGTAAGGGCCGAAGGACCCTGGGCGCCGCCTAGGTGACCGGGGCGGACCAGGTCAGCCGGGTGCCGCCGCTGTCCAGGGCGGTCACCGTGCACCGCCCGCCGGCCTGGGTGGCGCGTTCGGTGAGGTTGCGCAGCCCGCTGCGGGCCACCTTCCCGGGGATGCCGGTGCCGTTGTCGACGACGTCGATGACCAGGTCGTCGTCGACCGAGACGGTGATCGCCAGGGTGCTCGCGCGGGCGTGGCGCACCGCGTTGGACAGGGCCTCCCGCAGCACGGCCTCGGCGTGTTCGGCCAGATCGCTGCCGACGACGCCGATCGGGCCGGACATGCGGACCGTGGTGCGCAGGCCGGTGTCGCCGGTGACCTCGGCGATGATCTCGTTGAGCCGCTTGCGCAGCTGGGTGGTGCCCTGCAGGCCGCCGTGCAGGTCGAAGATCGCGGTGCGGATCTCGGCGACGATGTTCTGCACGTCGTCGATCATGTCGGCCAGCCGCCGCTGGATCTCCGGGTTGCGCGTGCGCATGTGGGTGCTCTGCAGCGCCAGCCCATGGGCGAACAGCCGCTGGATGACGTGGTCGTGCAGGTCGCGGGCGATGCGGTCGCGGTCGGAGACGACCTTGAGCTCGTTGAGGGAACGCTGGTCCTCGGCCAGTTGCAGGGCGAGCGCGGCCTGGTCGGCGAACGCGGCGGCCAGCGGCAGCTGGGTGCTGTCGAACGGGTCCTGCCCGGCCTTGCGCAGGGTGACGAGCACGCCGGAGACGTAGTCGCGGGACGCGCGCAGCGGCAGGACCAGGGCGGGCCCGAACTCGTGGCTCAGGTCGAAGGTGAGGTTCTCCACGCGGCGGGGCTGGGCGTCGGTGTAGGCCGCGCCGCAGCTGGAGCCCCGGAGGGGGATCTCGCGGCCGATCAGCGGGTCGGAGTCGAGACCCGCCGACACGGTGACCGTCAGGTGGGTGACGTCGGCGGGTGGCACGTCGGGGTCGTCGGGCTGGGCGATGAACGCGTAGTCGGCGCCGGCGAGGGCGAGCGCGCGGTTGGCGATCAGGGAGAGCACGTCGGTGGGGTCGGCGGCGGCGAGCAGTTCGGCGCGGATCTCGCTGGTGGCTTCCTGCCAGCGCTGCCGCAGCTGGGCTTCCTCGTAGAGGCGGGCGTTTTCCACGGCGATGCCGGCCGCGGCGGCCAGTGCCTGCACGACGACTTCGTCGTCCTCGGTGAACGGCTGGCCGTTGTTCTTTTCGGTGAGGTAGAGGTTTCCGAAGACGTCGTTGCGCACCCGCACCGGAACGCCGAGGAAGGTGCGCATGGGTGGGTGGTGCGGCGGGAAACCGTAGGAGGCGAGGTGCTGGGACAGATCGTCGAGGCGAATCGGTTTCGGTTGCTGGATGAGCAGGCCGAGCAGGCCGTGCCCGGTGGGCAGTTCGCCGATCTCGCGGCGGGTGGCCTCGTCGATGCCTTCGTAGACGAACTCGGCGAGTCCCTCGCGGTCCTGGTTGAGCACACCCAGTGCGCCGTAACGGCAATCGACGAGGTTGATGGCGGCGTGCACGATCCGCCGCAGGGTCGCGTCGAGCTCGAGACCGCCGGCGACCGCGAGCATCGCCTCGAGCAGCCCGTCCATCTGGTCGCGGGACTGCAGCAGTTGCTCGATGCGGTCCTGCACTTCCCGGAGCAGTTCGCGCAATCGCAGCTGGGACAGCGTTTCGCGTAACCCGGCGACGGGTTGGGCCTCGTCGAAGTCGTCGGTCCCGGGCATACCAGCCAGACTCGCATGTCACCTCGGCGAACACCAGTCAAAACCCACCGTCGACAAGGGGCGTAACGGCAGGCGGTGATGACCCGCTACGCCGGGGACGGTTAACCGGAGCCGTGGCGGGGCATGTGTGCGGTATGGCGGTTGAAGACTCGTTGCCCACCCTGCGCCGGCTGGCGGACCTGGCGGAGCTGCTGATCCCCGGCGCCGTGGTGTACGTGCGGTACTCGCCGGGGCCGGAGGCCGACGCGGAGCACCCGAGCACCGATCACGAGAGCGGGCTGGAGATGCCCGGGGTGTCGGTGAACCCGCTGAACGCGCCGGGCTGGTGGTCGTTGCCGGTGGAGGACTGGCTGGCGCGGCGGATCGTGCAGTACGCGCACCAGCAGGCGGAGGGTGCGCGGCCGTGGGTGCTGACCGGCAAGGAGGTCGACTTCGGGCCGGACAACGAGCCGTTGCTGGTGGACGTCGAGCCGATCGCGTGGATCTCGGACGAGCTGGTGCGGGAGGCGCACGAGCGGTACCACTCCCGGTTGGACGCGGGGCGGGCGACGCACGAAGATTGATCGCGCGGGGTTTGCCCGCCGCGTGCGCCGGGAACGCGGGGCTGGAGAACGGGCCGGAGGTGAGCGATGGGCGTGGGTGACTGGTTGCGGTCGTGGCCCGTCTACCGGCAGCTGACCGGCGCCGACCGGCTGGGCCGGGGCAGCGCGGCGCAGTCCGCGCGGTCGCGCTCCCTGATGCCCCGCACCGCCGAGGCGGACCGGGTGGTCAACTCGGTGTGCCCGTACTGCGCGGTGGGGTGCGCCCAGAAGGTGTACGTCAAGGATGAGCGGGTCGTGCAGATCGAGGGCGATCCCGGCTCGCCGATCTCGCGCGGCCGGCTGTGCCCGAAGGGGTCGGCCAGCAAGCAGCTGGTGACCGGCCCGCAGCGGCTGGACAAGGTGCTCTACCGCGCGCCGTACGCCACGGAGTGGCGGGAGCTGGATCTGCCGGCGGCGATGGACATGGTGGCCGAGCGGGTGCTGGACGCGCGGCGGCGGGGCTGGCAGGACCACGACGAGCACGGCCGTCCGCTGCGCCGCACGATGGGGCTGGCGAGCCTGGGCGGCGCGACGCTGGACAACGAAGAGAACTTCCTGATCAAGAAGCTGTTCACGGCGCTGGGCGCGATCCAGATCGAGAACCAGGCCCGTATTTGACACTCCGCCACGGTTCCCGGTCTGGGAGCCTCCTTCGGTCGCGGTGGCGCGACGGACTACCAGCAGGATCTCGTCAACTCCGACTGCGTGATCATCATGGGCTCGAACATGGCCGAGGCCCATCCGGTCGGGTTCCAGTGGGTGGTGGAGGCCAAGGCGCGTGGCGCGAAGGTGTTCCACATCGACCCGCGGTTCACGCGGACGAGCGCGCTGGCGGACCGGCACGTGCCGTTGCGGGCGGGGTCGGACATCGCGTTCCTGGGCGGGGTGATCAACCACATCCTGTCCCACGGGCTGGAGTTCCGGGAGTACGTGCGGGCGTACACGAACGCGTCGTTCCTGGTGCGGGAGGACTTCGCCGACACCGAGGACCTGGACGGGTTGTTCAGCGGGTACGACCCGGAGACGGGTTCCTACGATCCGGCGAGCTGGCACTACGAGAGCGCGCGGCCGCGGGAGGGCGGGGGTGCGCGGGCGAAGGAGCAGTCGGCGCCGGACCAGCACGGGTCGGGCGGGCCGCCGCTGGAGGGCGGGGCGGACGAGATCGCCGCGGATCCGTCGCTGGAGCACCCGCGGTGCGTGTTCCAGGTGCTCAAGCGGCATTTCGCGCGGTACACGCCGGAGATGGTGGAGCGGACCTGCGGGGTGCCCCGGGAGCTGTTCGACGAGGTGTGCCGGGCGTGGACGGAGAACTCGGGCCGGGAGCGGACGGCGGCGCTGGTGTACAGCGTGGGCTGGACGCAGCATTCGATGGGGGCGCAGTACATCCGGGCGGGGTCGATCATCCAGTTGCTGCTGGGCAACATCGGCCGCCCGGGTGGCGGGGTGTTCGCGTTGCGGGGTCACGCTTCGATCCAGGGGTCGACGGACATCCCGACGTTGTTCAACCTGCTGCCCGGCTACCTGCCGATGCCGGACACCTCGCACGAGAGCATCGCGGACTACCTGCGCCTGGTGCGGGGTGACCGGCAGAAGGGGTTCTGGCGCAACGCCGACGCCTACCTGGTGTCGCTGCTGAAGGAGTACTGGGGCGAGCACGCCACCGCGGAGAACGACTGGTGTTTCGGCTACCTGCCGCGGATCAACGGTGACCACGGCACCTACCGCACGGTCATGGACATGATCGACGGGAAGGTCTTCGGCTACTTCCTGCTGGGGCAGAACCCGGCGGTGGGCTCGGCGCACGGGCGGTTGCAGCGGCTGGGCATGGCGAACCTGGACTGGCTGGTGGTGCGGGACCTGGCGATGATCGAGAGCGCCACGTTCTGGAAGGACTCGCCGGAGATCGAGACCGGGGAGATCGCGCCGGAGCGGTGCCGCACCGAGGTGTTCTTCTTCCCGGCGGCCTCGCACGTGGAGAAGTCGGGCACGTTCACCCAGACGCAGCGGATGCTGCAGTGGCGGGACAAGGCCGTCGAGCCGAGGGGCGACCAGCGCAGCGAGCTGTGGTTCTTCTACCACCTGGGCCGGATCCTGAAGGAGAAGCTGGCCGGCTCCGCCGACGAGCGGGACCGGCCCCTGCTGGACCTGTGGTGGGACTACCGGATGGAGCACGGCGACGAGCCCTCCGGGGAGGACGTGCTGCGGCGCATCAACGGAGTGAACCTGGAGACCGGGCGCGCGCTGAACGGCTACCTGGAGCTGAAGGCCGACGGCAGCACGGCGTGCGGGTGCTGGATCTACAGTGGGGTCTACGCCGGCGAAGTGAACCAGGCGGCGCGGCGGAAACCGCACGACGAGCAGGGGCCGTACGAGTCGGAGTGGGGCTGGACGTGGCCGCTGAACCGGCGCGTGCTCTACAACCGCGCCTCGGCCGATCCGCGGGGCCGCCCGTGGAGCGAACGCAAGAAGCTCGTGTGGTGGGACGCCGGCAAGGGCGAGTGGACCGGGCACGACGTGCCGGACTTCGAGAAGACCAAGCCGCCGGACTACCGGCCCGAGCCGGGCGCCGTCGGCCCGGAGGCGCTGCACGGGGACGACCCGTTCATCATGCAGGCTGACGGCAAGGCGTGGTTGTTCGCGCCGAACGGGGTGCTGGACGGGCCGCTGCCCACGCACTACGAGCCGCACGAGTCGCCGGTGCGCAACCCGCTGTACGGGCAGCAGGGCAACCCGGCGCGCAAGGTGTATCCGCGGGTGGACAACCCGTCCAACCCGTCGCCGCCGGAGCCGCACGGCGAGGTGTTCCCGTACGTGTTCACCGCCGCGCGGCTGACCGAGCACCACACGGCGGGCGGGATGAGCCGTCAGCTGCCCTACCTGGCGGAGCTGCAGCCGGCGTTGTTCGTCGAGGTGTCGCCGGAACTGGCCGCCGAGCGCGGGCTGGCGCACCTGGACTGGGCGCACGTGGTGACCAGCAGGGCGGCGGTGGACGCGCGGGTGTTCGTGACCGAGCGGATGCGGCCGTTGCGGATCGAGGACCGGGTGGTGCACCAGATCTGGATGCCCTACCACTGGGGGCAGACCGGCCTGGTGGACGGGGACGTGGTCAACGACCTGCTCGGCGTGGTGCTCGATCCGAACGTGTTCATCCAGGAGAGCAAGGTCGCCACCTGCGACATCCGGCCGGGCCGCCGCCCCCGGGGCCCGGATCTACTGGCCTACCTGCAGGAGTACCGCGCGCGGGCGGGGATCACCGTGGCGACCGGCACCCACCTGGACACGGCGCGGGGAGCGGAGGGGTGATGGGCAACAGCTTCTACGGTCCGCTCGACGATCCGGCGGGCGACGCCGGCCACCTCGAGCACCCGCCGCGGATGGGGTTCTTCACCGACACCTCGGTGTGCATCGGCTGCAAGGCGTGCGAGGTGGCGTGCAAGGAGTGGAACGGGGTGCCCGACGACGGGTTCGACCTGCTCGGCATGTCGTTCGACAACACCGGGATGCTCGGGGCGAACTCGTGGCGGCACGTGGCGTTCGTCGAGCAGCCGGAGCCGCCGTCGGTGGACCTCGGGATGCCGTCGTTCGACCTGCCCGGCGCGGGCGGCGGCGCGGAGAGCCGGACGGACTTCCGGTGGCTGATGAGCTCGGACGTGTGCAAGCACTGCACGCACGCCGGTTGCCTGGACGTGTGCCCGACCGGCGCGTTGTTCCGCACCGAGTTCGGTTCGGTGGTGGTGCAGCCGGACATCTGCAACGGGTGCGGCTACTGCGTGTCCGGCTGCCCGTACGGGGTGATCGACCGGCGCGAGGACGACGGCCGGGCGTGGAAGTGCACGTTGTGCTACGACCGGCTGCGCGACGGGCTGGAACCGGCGTGCGCGAAGGCGTGCCCGACCGATTCGATCCAGTTCGGGCGGCTGGACGAGCTGCGGGAGCGGGCCGCGCGCCGGGTGGACGCGTTGCACGAGGCCGGGGTGCCGCAGGCGCGGTTGTACGGGGAGAGCCCGGACGACGGCGTGGGCGGCGACGGCGCGTTCTTCCTGCTGCTGGACGAGCCCGAGGTGTACGGCCTGCCGCCGGATCCGGTGGTGCCCACGCGGGACGCGGGGTCGATGTGGAAGTACGCGGGCATGGCCGCGTCGGCGTTCGTGGCCGCCGCGGTGTCGGTCTTCTTCGGACGGGGCAGGGGATGAGGGAGCAGGTCGCGGTGCCCAGGGCCGAGTTCCGGTCCTACTACGGGCGGCCGGTGCTCAAGCCGCCGGTGTGGGAGTGGAAGATCCCGGCCTACCTGTTCACCGGCGGGTTGTCGGCCGGGTCGGCGATGCTCGGCGCGGGCGCCGACCTGACCGGCCGTCCGGTGCTGCGCAGGGCGAGCCGGGCCGGGGCGCTGGGGGCGCTCGCGGCGTCGATGTACCTGCTGGTGGCGGATCTGGGGCGGCCGGAGCGGTTCCTGCACATGCTGCGGGTGGCCAAGCGCAGCTCGCCGATGAGCGTGGGCACCTGGATCCTCGTCGCCTACGGGCCGGGCGCGGGCGTGGCGGGGGTGGCCGAGCTGGTGCCGCGGCGGTGGCAGCGCACGCTGCCCGGGCGGTTGGTGCGGTGGGCGGCGCGGCCGGCGGGGTTGTCGGCGGCGGCGATCGCGCCCGGGGTGGCCTCCTACACGGCGGTGCTGTTGTCGCAGACGGCGGTGCCGGCCTGGCGGGAGGCGCACCGGCAGCTGCCGTTCGTGTTCACCGGTTCGGCCGCGGCCAGCGGCGCCGGGCTGGGCATGGTGTGCGCGCCCGTGTCGGAGGCGGGGCCGGCGCGGCGGCTGGCGGTGCTCGGCGCGGCGGCGGAGCTGGTCGCGTCGAAGGTGATCGACCAGCGGCTCGGGCTGGTCTCGCAGGCCTACACCACCGGGAAGGCGCACCGGCTGCGGAAGTGGTCGGAGTACCTGACGCTGGGCGGCGCGGTGGGTGCGCTGGCGGGCCGCCGCAGCCGGGCGGTGCAGGTGGTGTCGGGGCTGGCTCTGCTGGCGGGCAGCGCGGTGCAGCGGTTCGGGGTGTTCGAGGCCGGGGTGGCGTCCACGAAGGACCCGCGGTACGTGGTGGTGCCGCAGCGGGAGCGGATCAGCCGGGCGAGCGGGCGCTGAGCAGGTTCGCCAGGGAGAAGCTCTCGCCGCGGGCGAGCAGGCACACGTCGGTGGCCGGGTGGCGGCGGGCGGCCTCGGCGAGGAAGTTCGACACCGGCGAGGTGAACTTGCCGTAGTCGTCGAAGTGCACCGGTACCACGTGGGTGGGGTTCATCAGCTCCAGTATCCGCCCGCCCTGCCGGTCGTCCAGGGTGACCAGCACGCCGAGCACGCGGGTGCCGCCCAGGTGCAGCACGGCCACGTCGATCTCCGGGTAGCGGCGGCGGATCCCGGCCAGCTCGTCGTGGACGATCGTGTCGCCGCTGACGTAGATGCGCAGCGTGGCGGCGCCGGGGTGCGGGGTGTACTCCCAGATGCTGCCCATGACCGGCGGCAGGATCCGGTTGAGCGGGCCGCGGCCGCGCCGGGCGGGGACGGCGGTGACGGAGAGCCGGGCGTCGCCGTCGCGGAAGGTGTCGTGGTGCCAGGTGGGCAGGGCGACGGTGGCCCGGAAGCCGCGTTTGGCCAGGCGCCGGGCGGCGTGTTCGGTGGTCAGGATCGGCACGTCGGCGGGCAGGTCCCGGCGGGCGACCCGGTCGAAGTGGTCGCCGTGCAGGTGCGACAGCACGACTCCGTCCAGCGGCGGCAGGTCGGCGACCTGCGCGGCCGGTTCGGTGCGGCGCCGGGAGACCAGGCCCTGGCCGAAGTAGGACCACTGGCCGCGGTGCAGGAAGTTCGGGTCGGTCAGCACCGTGAACGGCCCCAGCCGGACCAGGGTGGTGGCGGTGCCGATGAAGGTGAGCGAGTCGGCGGGGAACATTCGTCGGCCCCTTCCCGGTCGGTGTCCGGGTACGGCTACCCATCGGAGGACGGATGATTCGCCCGTGGCTGGGTAGCCGCCAGGTATGGCACCTCCCGTCGTGCGACCCGTGTTCGGCGCGCTGGCCCGGTGGCGGCGGGCGCGCGTGTTCCACCCGCGCGGAATCCTGCTGCGGGGCACGCTCGAGACGCTGGCACCGGACGAGCTGCCGTGGCTGCTCGGTGGCCCGGTCGTGGCGCGGCTGTCCAAAGGGGCCGGTCTGCCCGGCCGGATGCCCGACATCCTCGGCCTGGCGTTGCGCATCCCGACCGACGACGGCCCGTGGGACCTCACCCTGGCCAGCGCGAGCGCGCGGGTGCTGCTGCGCCCGGCGCGCGGGTGGCGGCGGGCGCGGTTCAGCAGTGTCGTGCCCTACCGGGTGGCGCGCGGGCTGCGGTGGATCCTCGCGTCGGTGGACGGGCCGGACGGCGCCTCGCTGGACGCGGTGGCGGCCGGGCCGGTGACGGTGACGTGCTGCGTCGCCAAGCTCACCGGCCCGGCCACCCCGGTGGCGCGGATCGTGCTGGACAACCCCCTGGGTGACGGCGAGCGCCCCAGCTTCGACCCGATGCTGCACAGCCCACCCGGCGCCCGCCTCTACCCGGACTGGCTGTCGCGCCTGCGGGAGCCCGCGTACCAGGGCAGCCGCGCGGGCCGCCGCTGACCGGCGCGCGTGACCGCCCGGGCCCTCAAGGCCGTGCTTCCCCGGGCGTGGTCAGCCCCGGCCGTAGCGGAGGCCGAACCCGTAGCGGAACAGCGGGTCCTGCCCGTCGCCGAGGTTGATCGGCTGCTGCGCTGCGCTGCGCATCCACGTCACCGGCAGCTTGCCGGTCGGGTTGTAGTCGCCGAACAGCACGTCGGCGACCCCGCCGCCTTCGGTGCCCGGCAGCCACGACGCCAGCAGCGCGTCCCAGCCGGGCAGCTCCGCCGCGATGTCCAGCGGCCGGCCGGACACCAGCACGACCACCACCGGCACCCCGGAGTCCTTCAGCCGCTGCAGGGTCGCCAGGTCCTCGGCGTCCAGGCCCAGGCCGGCCGGCCGGTCGCCCATGAACTCCGCGTACGGCGTCTCGCCGACCACCGCGACCGCGACGTCGTAGCTGCCGTCGATGCCGGCGCCGCCCCGGTCGTAGGTCACCGTGCCGGCGCGCGCCTTGTCGCGGATGCCTTGCAGGATCGTGGTTCCCGGTGTGATGGGGCCACTGGAACCCTGCCAGGTGATCGTCCACCCGCCGCTCTGGTTGCCGATGTCGTCGGCGTTCTTGCCGGCCACGAAAATCTTCTGGCCGCCGCGGTCCAGCGGCAGCACCCCGCCGTCGTTCTTGAGCAGCACCTGCGACTCCCGCACCGCCTGGCGGGCCAGGGCCCGGTGCGCCGGGCTGCCGACCGTCGAGGTGTAGTGGCGGTCGGTGAAGGGCCGCTCGAACAGGCCGAGCTGGAACTTCTTGGTCAGGATGCGGCGGTTGGCGTCGTCGACGCGGCTCATCGGCACCCGGCCCGCCTGCACCTCGGCGCGCAGCGTGTCGATGAACTTCACGTAGTCGTAGGGCACCATCACCATGTCCACGCCCGCGTTGATCGCGGCGCGGACCTCCTCGGCGGTGAAGCCCTCCTGGCCGTCGATCTTGTCGATGCCCTGCCAGTCCGACACGACGAACCCGGTGAAGCCCAGCTCGCCCTTGAGCACGTCGGTGACGAGGTAGCGGTTGGCGTGCATCTTCACGCCGTTCCAGCTGCTGTAGGAGATCATCACCGACCCGACCCCGCGCTGTACCGCGGCCCGGAACGGCGGCAGGTGGATGGCGCGCAGCTGCTGCTCGGTCAGCTCGGTGTTGCCCTGGTCGACGCCGCCGGTGGTGCCGCCGTCGCCGACGTAGTGCTTGGCCGTGGCCAGGATCGAATCGCGGCCGGACAGGGACCGGCCCTGCAGGCCGTCGATGATCGTGGACATCGACGAGACCAGTTCCGGGGTCTCGCCGAAGGACTCGTAGGTGCGGCCCCAGCGGTCGTTGCGGGCCACGCACAGGCAGGGCGCGAAGTCCCAGTCCACGCCGGTGCCCGAGACCTCCTCGGCCACCGCGTCGCCGATGCGGCCCACCAGATGCGGGTCGCGGGTGGCGCCCAGGCCGATGTTGTGCGGGAAGATCGTCGCGCCGTGGACGTTGTTGTGGCCGTGCACGGCGTCCACGCCGTAGATGATCGGGATGCGCAGGGGAGCGGTCAGCGCGGCGCGCTGGAACCCGTCGTACATGTCGGCCCAGGACTGCGCGGTGTTCGGGGTGGGCACGGAACCGCCGCCGGACAGCAGCGACCCGAGCCGGTGGGTGGCGATGTCGGCGGGGTCGGCGATGGCGCTGCGCTCGGCCTGGGTCATCTGGCCGAGCTTGTCGTCCAGGCTCATGCGGGACATCAGGTCGGTCACCCGCACCGCGACGGGCTTGCCCGGGTCGAGGTAGGCGGGTCCGCGCTGGAGGGGCGCCGCCGACACCGAGGTCGCACCGGAGGTGAGTGCGACGGTGGCGGCGAGCGCGGTGAACAGGGATCTCCGGCGAACAGATCGGGGTCTCATCCGTGGTCCTCCTTGACACATGGATTTGTTGCCGCGGGCAACTTAATGGCCCGGGTGTAACCTAGCCCACACTCCGGCGAGAGGTCCAGACCTCTGTCCGGCCTACGACTTCCGTCGGTAGGTTGGACGGCATGGCAAGGCCGAACAGCACCGTCGTCGTGCTCGCCGGCTCCGGCAGCGAGAAGGTCCTCGCCGGGCTCGACGGGCTGGCCAACGTCCGCGTGGCGTCCTCCGGAGAGGCGGCCGCGCTCGTGGGGCAGACCCACGCCGCGTACGTGGTGCACGACCGGGATCCGCTCGCCGGGGTCGCCGACGCCTGGGCCCGGTTCTTCGACCGGCAGGCACCACCCGGCACCCTGGAGGTCGCGATCGAGACCGCGGTGGCCGACCTGCGCCGGGGCGCCACGCTGCTGCCCGACTACTACCTCGTCCTCGACCCGGAATCCCTGCCCGCCACGGGGAAGCACTGGTGGCTGGGCGTGCTCGCGGGCGCCGCGCCCAGCCGGGTCGTCCCGGCCGGCCGACGGTGCCCGCCGTGCGGGAAGCGCTCTCCCGGCTGCCGTCCGGCCGGTGGTGGCCCGACGACGTCGAGACCTGGCTACGCGACCTGGTCCGCGTGGTGCCGGACCAGGTGGGGCTGCCGCGGCCGGCTCAGGCCTGAACGCCCCAGTCGCGGATGACCTCCGCGGTGTCCTCGCCCGGCGTGGCCGGCGGCGCCGGCTCCGCGTTGGCCGTGCGGGAGAAGCGCGGGGCGGGCGCGGCCTGCGTCCCGCCGTTGATGTCCCGCACCGAGCCGCGCGCGGCCAGGTGCTCGTTCTCCGCCGCCTCGGCGAAGGACAGCACCGGCGTCACGCACGCGTCCGTGCCGGCGAACACCGCCGTCCATTCGTCGCGGGTGCGGGAGGCGATGACCTCGGTGAACCGCTCCCGCAGCTTCGGCCAGCCGCCGCGGTCGCCCTGCGCGGGCAGGTCCGCACCGTCCAGGCCCAGCCCCTTGAGCAGCTCGGCGTAGAACTGGGGCTCCAGCGCCCCGACCGCGATGTACCGGCCGTCGGCGCACCGGTAGGTGTCGTAGTAGGGGCAGCCGGTGTCGAGCAGGTTCGTGCCCGGCTCGTCGGCCCACGCGCCCTGCGCCCGCAGCGCCCACACCATCTGCAGCAGCACGCTCGCGCCGTCGACCATCGCCGCGTCCACCACCTGGCCGCGCCCGGAACCCGCGCGCTCGACCAGCGCCGCCAGCACCCCGGTGACCAGGAACATCGAGCCGCCACCGAAATCGCCGACCAGGTTCAGCGGCGGGATCGGCTTGCCGGCGGTGTCACGCACCGCGTGCAGCGCGCCGGTGAGGGAGATGTAGTTGATGTCGTGACCGGCCCGCGGCGCCATCGGGCCGTCCTGGCCCCAGCCGGTCATGCGGCCGTAGACCAGGCGCGGGTTGCGGGCCAGGCAGTCCTCCGGCCCGACGCCGAGCCGCTCGGCCACCCCCGGCCGGAAGCCCTCCAGCAGCACGTCGGCCTTGTCGATCAGCTGCTGCACCAGCCGCTTGCCCTCGGGGGTCTTCAGGTCGGCCGCGATCGAACGGCGGCCGCGCAGCACGTGGTCCCGCGCCTGCGGCGGCAGCACCTGCAGGCCACCGGAGGGCCGCTCCACGCGCACCACGTCCGCACCGAGGTCGGCGAGGATCATCGCCGCGTGCGGTCCCGGGCCGATGCCCGCCAGTTCCAGCACCTTGATCCCGGCCAGCGGCCCCATCGGCGCTCCCCACTCGTCGTCGTGCAGTGCCCCGGATTGTGCCAGGCGCGCCGGGCGGGCGGGTGTGGCGCACATTCCACCGCCACCCGGAACCAGGCGCATCATGGAGGCAGGGCGCTCGCGCCGGGCGCCGCCGTGGTGAGGGAGCAGCCGATGCCCTACCAAGACCTGGGAGCGTTCATCTGGCCCATCATGGTGCTGATCTGGGTGCTGGCCGCGTCCTACTCCCGCGCGGCGATGCACCAGCGCTGGCAGGCCCGCGCGCACCCCGCGCCGTCCCGGCCACCCGGACGGCCCGTCGACGCCCCCGACGCCGCCGAGTCGCTGCGCGCCCTGTGGGACGCCGCGCGTGACCGGTACGCCCGGATCGCGGGGGAGTACGGCGACTACGAATCCGACCCGAAGCAGGTCCTGCGGCGGCCCGCGCTCGCCGATCCGGCGGTGCCCTCGACCAGCCGGTTCATCGACGCCTTCCACGAGGCCATGGCGCTGCACACCGAGAGCTACCCGCCCACCGAGGTGGCCCGCAAGTACGTCGCGGCCACCGAGAACGCGGAACAGGCGTGGCGGGCGGCCTGCGAGGCGGCCGACAAGCTGCGCGCCTCGCGGTTCACCACCGACGAGCGGGCGCTGATCAACCAGGGCATCAAGCTGCTCGAACTGGCCGAGGGCGCGGCAACCCCGGCCGAGCAGGAAGCCGCCTTCGCCGCGGCCCGCCAGGTGCTCACCAAGCTCGAACGCAGCGCCGGCACCCGTCTCGACTGGCGGGTCCCCCGCCCGGCCCGCCAGACGATCGACCGGCACGGGCGCCCGCCACTGCCCCCGGCCTGAGCGCGGCCGGGCATGACGAAGGGCCCGGCCGGAGCCGGGCCCTTCCTCAACCAGTACCTGCCGGACCGCTACCGGCGAGCCTTCGCGGTCTCCCGGTCGTTGGCCTTCTGGATCGCCTTGACCAGTTCGTTCTTGTTCATCGACGAGCGGCCCTTGATGTCGAGCTTCTTCGCCACGTCGTACAGGTGCTGCTTGCTGGCCGAGGCGTCCACCCCGCCGGCGGTCTTCGCCGGCTTGCGGCCGGCGCCCCGCGCGGCTTGCTTGTCCGACGGGCCCTTGCGGCCCTTCTCCTCCCAGTGGTCGCCGACCTTCTCGAACGAGTGCTTCAGCGACGCGTACGCCGTCTGGTGCGCGCGCCGGCCCTCGCCGTAGGTCTCCACCGCCGAATCGTGGGTCTTCACCCACGTGTCCTGCGCCTTCTTCGACGACCGCTTCAGCGTGCTGGGCAGGGCCTCACGTCCAGGCATCGGAGCACCTCCTGTCGCCTCTCGTGCCTGGCCGACGGTTTCCCGGGACGCCCGTACGTCAAACTTCGCCGTCCTCGACCCGCAACGCCTGCTGCTCGGCGCCCCCGGCCGGCCGGCGGCGGCCCTGGTCCTCACCGATCTCGGTGCCCTCGGCGTCGATCAGCTCGTTGGACCGGTCGGGCGCCGACACCTGCTCGGCCGCGGCCTCCGAATCCGGTTCGACCGCCCGGTCCGGATCGGTCACCCGCCAGGTCACCGGGTCCTCCAGCGGCTCCGGCTCGGCGTCCAGCTCCAGGTTCTCCTGCTGCTCCGACACTGGCTCCTGCGGCATGGTCCCTCCTCAGCCCGGCAGCGTCTCGCCGCCGAGCGCGGCGAGCACCTCACCGGTGTAGTACGACGACAGCTGGCCGGACGCGAAGAACACGAACGACGGCGCCAGCTCGTCCGGCTGCGCCGCCCGCCCCATCGGCACCTGCTGCCCGAACTTTTCCACGTGCTCGCCCGACATCGTCGCCGGGATCAGCGGCGTCCACACCGGACCCGGCGCGACCGCGTTGATCCGCACGCCCCGGCCGGCCAGCGCCTGCGCCATCGCGTAGGTCCAGGCGATCACCGCGCCCTTGGTGGCCGAGTAGTCGATCAGGGACTTGTTGCCGCGCAACCCGTTCACCGACGCGGTGTTGATGATCGACGAGCCCTCGCCCAGGTGCGGCAGCGCCGCGTGCGTCACCCGGAAGTAGCTGTGGATGTTCACGTCGAAGGTGCGCATCCACTGCTCGTCGGTCAGATCCTCGGGCGAATCCAGCTCCTGCTGCGTGGCCACGTTGTTGACCAGCACGTCCAGCCCGCCGAACTCGCGCACGGTCTCGTCCACGATCGTGCGGCACCGCTCCCGCTCCCCGAGGTCGCCGGGCAGCAACAGGCAGCGCCGGCCCTCCTTGCGCACCAGCTCCGCGGTCTCCTCCGCGTCGGAATGCTCCTCCAGGTAGGCGATCGCCACGTCGGCGCCCTCCTTGGCGAACGCGATCGCGACCGCCCGCCCGATGCCGGAGTCCCCGCCGGTCACCAGCGCGCGCTTGTCGCGCAGCAATCCGCGCCCGGTGTAGCCGGCCATCCGGTCCCGCGGCGCGGGCTCCATCTCGTGCGTCACGCCCGGCGGTTCCTGCTGCTGGGGTGGCTGTCCCATGCGCACTCCTTCCTCATCTGCCCCGAGGTGTCCCCGATCCCGGCCGCACCAAACGCGACGGTTGACGCCCCGGCCCGCCGGGTATCCGCGTGCGCATGAACTCGCCAGTGAGCAAGGGCCTGCGCGTCGTGGTCACCGGCGCCAGCGGCAACGTGGGCACCAGCACCGTCCAGGCGCTCAGCCGCGACCCGGCGGTGGCGTCGATCCTCGGCGTGGTCCGCCGCGAACCCGAGTGGAGCGTGCCGAAGCTGCGGTGGCGCACCGCCGACCTGGCCGAGGACCAGATCGCCCACCTGGTGCGCGACGCCGACGTGGTCGTCCACCTGGCGTGGCTGTTCCAGCCGACCCACGACCCGGCGCTGACCTGGCGCGCCAACGTGCTCGGCGCGATCCGCGTGTTCGAGGCCGCCGCCCGGGAGCACGTGCCCGCCCTGGTGTACTCCTCGTCGGTCGGCGCCTACTCGCCCGGCCCGAAGGACCGCCCGGTCACCGAGACCTGGCCCACCCACGGCTGGCCCGCGGCCGCCTACCCGCGCGAGAAGTCCTACCTGGAGCGCTACCTGGACGGGTTCGAGAAAACCAATCCCGGCGTGCGGGTCGTGCGGCTGCGCCCGGCGTTCGTCTTCAAACGCGAAGCCGCCTCCGAGCAGCGCCGCCTGTTCGCCGGCCCGTTCCTGCCCGGCAGCCTGGCCCGGCCGTCGCTGATCCCGGTCATCCCGGACGTTGCCGGCCTGCGGGTGCAGGCCGTGCACTCCGCCGACATCGGCGAAGCGTTCCGCCTGGCGGCGCTCACCGACGTGCGCGGCGCGTTCAACATCGCCGCCGACCCGGTCATCGACGCCAACGCACTGGCCCGCCTGCTGGGCGCCCGCACCGTGCCCGTGCCCACGTGGACGCTGCGGGCGGCGGTGTCCGCCGGCTGGTACGCCCACCTGCTGCCGGCCTCACCCGGCCTGCTCGACACCGTCCTGCGGCTGCCGATCATGGACACCACTCGCGCCCGCGAGGAACTCGGCTGGATCCCGCGCCACGACGGCCTCGAGGCGATCGGCGAGTTCCTGGCCGGTCTGCGTGCCGGCGCGGGCATGAACACCCCGCCGCTGGCCGCCGACTCCGCGGCAGGCCGCATCGGCGAGATCGGCACCGGGATCGGCTCCCGGCCCTGACTCAGGCCCGCAGCCGGCCGATGTGGGCGAGGACCTCGTCCACGTGCGGCCGCACCCGCGCCCGCAGGTCGGGAGTCCAGCTTTCGTCCGCGTAGTGGCGGGTGTGGTACAGATCGCGGGCGTGCGCCAGCACGGGGCGGTGTGCCGGCGGGAGACGGCGAGGGCCCAGTCCGCGGCGGCCTCCTTGGACTTGATCTCGCCGGTGGACAGTGTCGCCCAGACGCGGGCGAAGGTCAGCACGACGTTGCGGGTGTCGTCGTCCAGTTCGGCGAGCAGCTCCGGGATGCCCGCGACGCTCGCCCGGACCTGGTCACCGGCCAGGACCATCGTGAGCACCACGGCCAGGTCCGCCATCGGGCCGGGCCGGGGAGGCCCGCTCGCTTCCAGGTCGTCCCGCAGCCACTCGCCGTAGAGGAAGTCGCCGGACGGCGGGAACCGCCAGGGACGGATCTCGGACTGGACGACGACGGTGAGTTCGACCGGCCGGGCTGCGGTGGCCGGAGCGGAGATCTCCAGCAAGCCCTCCAGCAGCGCCCGCCGCTGCCGCTGGTCCAGGCTCCGGCGCACACCGGAACCGTGGAGGTAGACGCCGAGCAGCGCCGCGCCGGTGACGTCGCGGACGAGCCCGACGGCCCGCTCCAGCTGATCTCGCACCCGCGTGATGATAGGAATGGCGGCGTGAGCATCGAGATCGCGGCCGACGAAGCCGTCACGCTGACCAGCGAGCTGATCCGCATCGACACCACCAACACCGGCGACCCGGACACGCTGGTGGGGGAGAAGGCGGCAGCGGAGTTCGTCGCGGAGAAGCTCACCGAGGTCGGCTACGAGATCGACTACGTCGAGTCCGGCGGCCGCAACCGGCACAACGTGATCACCCGCCTCGCCGGCGCCGACCCCAGCCGCGGGGCGCTGCTCGTGCACGGCCACCTCGACGTCGTCCCCGCCGACGCCTCCGAGTGGTCGGTCCACCCGTTCTCCGGCGCCGTCCAGGACGGCTACGTGTGGGGCCGCGGCGCCGTCGACATGAAGGACATGCTCGGCATCATGCTGGCCCTGGCCCGCCACTACAAGCGCGAGAACATCGTGCCGCCGCGCGACATCATCTTCGCCTTCCTCGCCGACGAGGAGGCCGGCGGCAAGTTCGGCGCCCAGTGGCTGGTGGAAAACCGCCGCGACCTGTTCGAGGGCGCCACCGAGGCGATCAGCGAGGTCGGCGGCTTCTCCATCAACCTCAAGGACGACGTGCGCACCTACGTGGTGGAGACCGCGGAGAAGGGCATCCGGTGGATGAAGCTGCGCGTGCGCGGCACCGCCGGCCACGGCTCCATGATCCACCGCGACAACGCCGTCACCAAGCTGTCGGCCGCGGTCGCGCGGCTCGGTCAGCACCGGTTCCCGCTCGTGCTCACCGACTCGGTGCGCGAGTTCCTCGCCGGCGTCACCGAGATCACCGGCTGGGACTTCCCCGAGGACGACATCGACGGCGCCGTGGCCAAGCTCGGCAACATCTCCCGCATGATCGGCGCGACCCTGCGCGACACCGCCAACCCGACCATGCTCACCGCCGGCTACAAGTCCAACGTCATCCCCTCGGTCGCCGAGGCCGCCGTGGACTGCCGCATCCTGCCCGGCCGGATGGAGGCCTTCGACCGCGAGCTGGACGAGATCCTCGGCCCGGACATCGAGAAGGAGTGGATGGAGCTGCCCCCGGTCGAGACCACGTTCGACGGCGCGCTCGTGGACGCCATGACCGCCTCCATCACCGCCGAGGACCCCGGCGCGAAGGTGCTGCCCTACATGCTCTCCGGCGGCACCGACGCCAAGTCGTTCCAGACGCTGGGCATCCGCAACTTCGGGTTCGTCCCCCTGCAACTGCCCGCCGACCTGGACTTCTCCGGGCTGTTCCACGGCGTGGACGAGCGGGTGCCGGTGGACGCGCTCAAGTTCGGCACCCGCGTGCTGGACCGGTTCTTCCGCGCGTCATGACCACCGCGGCGCAGTTGCGCAAGACGGCGGGATCCCTCCCGGAGGCGGTGGCCGACGGCGGCGCCTTCACCGTGGGCGGCGTGGTGTTCGCGGCGCTCGCGGACAAGCAGGCGGAACTGCGGCTGCCCGCCGCGGAGGTGGCCGAGGTGCTCGCCGCGCACCCCTCCGCCACCCGCGTGCGCGGCGGGGTGCGGGTGCCACTGGCCGACATCAACGGGCAGCAGCTCAACCACTGGGTCCGGCGCGCCTGGCTCGCCCACGCGCCCGAACCGCTGGCCGCGCGGGCGCGGGCCGCCGAGTCCGCGGAGCCCGGGACCGGTGACCTGCCCCGCGCCATCGGCCGCCCCGCCACCCGCGCGATCGCGGACGCCGGGATCACCACACTCGACCAGGTCGCCGCCCTGACGGAGGCCGAGCTGCTCGCCCTGCACGGCATGGGCCCCAAAGCGATGCGCATCCTCCGCGAGGCGCTCGCCGAGACGGGCCGCTCGCTCGCCGGCTGACGCGGGGCGGGCAGCGCCAACGCCGCCACGCCCCCGCGGAGGCGGCGCCACGCCGCTCGGTCAGATCAGGACCTCGGGCAGCGCGGTGGCCGGCTGGCGCTTGCGGCGCAGCCACACGCGCCGGGTGCCGTCGGAGTAGAGCCGGACCGTCGACAGCTCCCACCCGCCGTACTCGGCGTTGATGGACAGCTGCGTGGCCGCGGCCCGCCGGGAGACGCCGGGTGGCAACTGCAACCGGCGGTACTCCCAGTCCTCGTCGACCACCGCCTCCGGGTGCTTCATGGCTGGATCACCTGGACCCCTTCTCCCGCCGCGGAGCCGACGACCACCCGCCCGCTCCGCTCCTCGACGGTAACCGAATTCGGCTGCCGGACCGCCGGGAAACGGTACTTCTCGACCGGTTCGCCGCCGCGCACGTCGAACCCGACGACCTCGTTGCGCTCGGTGAGCGTCACCCACGCCAGCGCGCGCTGCGCGTCGTAGGCGAGGCCGTACGCCCCGCCGGGCACCGGGTACCGCTGCCGCAGCAACAGCGGGCCGGTGGAGAACGCCAGGAGGGCACCGGCGCGGGTGTCGACCACGAGCACCCGGCCGAAGGAGTCCGCGACCGCGTGCGTGGCGCCGTCCCCGGCGCGCAGGCCCTCGGCGATCGTGCCGCCGTCGACGTCCACCGCGAACACGGCGGTGCGCAGCTCGTCCAGCACGACGGTGTGCCCGCCGGCCCGCAGCACGTCGTCGGCGCTGTAGAGCTGGCCCTGGATGGTCTTGGTCAGCTGCCCGCCGGTGAACACGTCCACGGCCTTGCGGTCCCGCACCGCGACCAGCGTCCGGTCGCCGTCGACGACCGCGCCGGCCGGCTGCCCCGCCACCGCGAGCGTGCTCACCTCGCCCCCGGGCAGCGCGATCCGCGCGACCTGCCCGGCCGCGGGCAGCGTGGCCAGTAGCACCCCGCCGGACACGCGCAGCTGCTCGACGCGCCCGGCCACCGGCACCCGCACCGGCGCGGCCGCCGGATCGGCGGACCGGTACAGCAGCACGGCGTCCGGAACGGCCACGGCGAGTGTCCCGGTGGCCGGGTCGGCGGCCAGCGCGGTGACCTCGGCGGAGGGGATCACCGTGCCCGCCGGGGCGGCCGCAGGCGGGGGCGACACCGGGGCGGTCGCCGCGACCGGGTTGGCCACGACCTGCAGGGTGTCGGTGGATTCGGTGGACTGCGACGAGCACCCGTTCAGCACCAGGGCGCAGACCAGCGCGACACCGGTCCCGACGGTGGCGGAGGAGCGCACAAGACCTCCGGATCGCATTCCTCTGTTGCCTCCAGCATCCCCTGAAAACCCCGCCGCGTCACGTGCCATCCACCTCACGGTCACTTCGTGCCCCGCTCGGGGTAACCGAACTCGACGGCGCTGACGTCGTCCAGCGCCGAGGAGATCGCGACCGGCAGCGCGATCTCCTCCGCCGCCAGCGACCCGGTGAGCTGCCCGGTGTCGCGCGCCCCGACCACCGGCGCCACCACACCCGGCCGGTCCCGCACCCACGCCAGCGCCACCACCAGCGGAGACACCCCCAGCCCGTCGGCCGCGGTGGCGACCGCCTCCACGATCCGCGCCGCCCGTTCGGTGCGGTGCTGCTCGACGTAGCCGGCGTACTCGGCCGACGCGCCCCGCGAGTCGGCCGGCGTGCCGTGCCGGTATTTGCCGGTCAGCACCCCGCGGCCCAGCGGCGCCCACGGCAGCACGCCGAGCCCGTGGTAGCGGGCCGCCGGCACCAGCTCCCGTTCCACACCGCGCTCCACCAGCGAGTACTCGGCCTGGCTGGCGACCAGCCCGGCGGGCCGGGCCGCCGCGGCCGAGGCCAGCTGCCAGCCTGAGTAGTTGCACACCCCGGTGTAGCGGACCTTGCCGGAGGTCACCGCGTGGTCCAGTGCCGAGAGGGTTTCCTCCAGCGGCACCGAGTCGTCCCAGGCGTGCAGCTGCCACAGGTCCAGGTGGTCCACGCCGAGCCGCCGCAGCGACCCCTCCAGCGCGGACAGCAGCGCGCCGCGGGAGGCGCCACCGCCGAACGGCCCGTCGGTGCGGCGGGCGACGGCCTTGGTCGCCACGACGATCTCGTCGCGCGGCACCAGGTCGCCCAGCAGCCCGCCGAGGATCCGCTCGCTCTCGCCGCCGGAGTAGATGTCGGCGGTGTCGACGAGCGTCCCGCCCGCCTCGACGAACGCGACGAGCTGGCTGGCCGCCTCGTCGGCGTCCGTCTCCGCGCCCCAGGACATCGTGCCGAGCGCCATCCGGGAGACCCGCAACCCCGACCTGCCGAGCTGTCGCTTCTGCATACACAGAGGGTAACTGCGGCGCGGAGCGCCACCGTTGAGGGTGGCGGCGGGCGACGGGAGGGCGTAACGACAGTACCGTAAACAACTTGACGAAGGCGGCTCATCGAGTGACGCGGGCCGCCGATAGCCTCTCCCACCGTGCGAACGCGACTGATTTTCCCGAAGGCCCGGTGAGCATGGGCTGGTTCGAAGCACTCGTCCTCGGCCTGGTGCAGGGCCTGACCGAGTTCCTCCCGATTTCCTCCAGCGCCCACCTGCGCATCACCGCCGCGCTCGCCGGCTGGGACGACCCCGGGGCGGCGTTCACCGCGGTCACCCAGATCGGCACCGAGCTGGCGGTCATCCTCTACTTCTCGAAGAAGATCGGCCGCGTCCTGGCCGCCTGGTGGCGCTCGCTCTACCAGCGGGAGGCGCGTCACGACCCGGACGCCCGGCTGGGCTGGCTGATCATCGTCGGGTCGCTGCCGATCGCGGTGCTGGGCCTGCTGTTCCAGGACGCCATCGACAGCGCCTTCCGCGACCTGCGGCTCACCGCGACGACCCTGATCGGGTTCGGCATCCTGCTGCTCATCGCCGACCGGGTCGGCCGCCAGTACCGGACGCTGGACCACCTGACCGTCCCGCACGGCCTGGGTTACGGCTTCGCCCAGGCGATGGCGCTGATCCCGGGCGTGTCCCGCTCCGGCGGCACCGTCACCGCGGGCCTGTTCCTCGGCTACACCCGCGCCGACGCCACCGAGTACGCGTTCCTGCTGGCTGTGCCCGCGGTGTTCGCCTCCGGCCTGTACAAGCTCACCGACATCGGCGGCGAGCACAGCCCGCAGTGGGGGCCGACGATCCTCGCGACCCTGGTCGCCTTCGGCGTCGGCTACGTGGTGATCGCCTGGCTGATGAACTTCATCAAGACCAAGAGCTACGTGCCGTTCGTGATCTACCGGCTCGCGCTCGGCGCGCTGCTGATCGTGCTGGTCGCCACCGGCGTCCTTGATCCGGACGCGGGGCCCGCCCTGTAGGTTGGCGGCGTGGCTACCGTGATCCTGCTCCGGCACGGCCGCTCGACCGCGAACGGGTCGGGCGTGCTGGCCGGGCGGACCCCCAAGGTCGGGCTCGACGACACCGGCCGCGCGCAGGCGCGGGCGCTCGTCGAGCGGCTGGCCGGCGTGCCGCTGGCCGAGGTCGTGTGCTCGCCGCTGCTGCGCTGCAAGAACACCGTGGCCCCGCTCGTCGCCGAGCGGGGCCTCACCCGCACCGTCGACCCGCGGCTGTCCGAAGTGGACTACGGCGAGTGGACCGGCCGCGAGCTGAAGACCCTGGTCAAGGAACCGCTGTGGCGGGTCGTGCAGGCCCACCCCTCGGCCGCGGTGTTCCCCGGCGGCGAGGGGCTGGCCGGCATGCAGGCCCGCGCGGTCACCGCCGTGCGCGAGCACGACGCGCGGATCAGCGCCGAGCACGGCGACCACGCCGTCTGGCTGCTGTGCAGCCACGGCGACGTGCTCAAGTCCATCCTGGCCGACGCGCTGGGCCAGCACCTGGACGCGTTCCAGCGGATCGTGGTCGACCCGGCGTCGATCTCCGTCGTCCGCTACACCGAGGTGCGCCCGTTCGTGATGCGCGTCAACGACCACAGCTCCGATCTGGCCGGGGTGGTGCCGCCCGCACCGAAGCGCGGTAGGAAGAAGAAGACGTCCTCCGACGCGGAGGTCGGAGGGTCGACAGGACAGAAGGGCCGCGCTGGATGACACCGGACAACCCGTTCTCGCAGGCGAGTGACCTGCCCTACGGTCTGCCCCCGTTCGACCGGATCGCCGACGAGCACTTCGGCCCGGCGTTCGAGGCGGGACTGGCCGAGCACGCCGCCGAGATCGAGGCCATCGCCACCAACCCGGAACCGGCGACCTTCGAGAACACCATCGTGGCCCTGGACACCTCCGGCCGCTTGCTGCAGCGCGTGTCGTCGGTGTTCTTCAACCTCACCTCCTCCGACACCAACCCGGCGCGGCAGGAGCTGCAGGCCGAGGTCGCGCCGAAGCTGGCCGCGCACTCCGACGCCATCCACCTGAATCCGGCGCTGTTCGCCCGCGTGCGCGACCTCTACGAGCGGCGCGACCAGCTGGGCCTGGACGAGGAGTCGGCCTGGCTGCTGGAGCGCACCTACACCGACTTCCAGCGCGCCGGCGCCGGGCTCGACGAGAGCCAGCAGGCCCGGTTGCGGGTGCTCAACGAGGAACTGTCCACGTTGTCCACCCGGTTCCAGGAGAACCTGCTGCGCGACACCAACGACCTCGCCGTGCTGGTCGAGGACGTGGCGGAGCTGGCCGGGCTGTCCGAGGGCACGATCGCCGCGGCCGGTGAGGCGGCCGCGTCCCGGGGCGAGGCGGGCAAGTACCTGCTCACCTTGAACCTGCCCACCTCGCAGCCGCTGCTGGCGTCGCTGGCGAACCGGGCGCTGCGGGAGCGGCTGTTCACCGCGTCCATCTCCCGCGGCAACCGCGGCAACGACAACGACAACACCGCGGTGCTGGCCCGGGTCGTGCAACTGCGCGCCGAACGGGCCGCGCTGCTCGGCCACCCCAGCCACGCGGCGTACGTGATCTCCGACGAGACCGCCCGCACCGCCGAGGCCGCCGTCGGGCTGCTGGAGCGCCTCGCGCCGGTCGCGGTCGCCAATGCCCGCCGCGACGCCGAGGAGCTGCAGGCCTACCTGGAGCAGGACCACCCCGGCGCCACGCTGCAGCCGTGGGACTGGGCCTTCTACGCCGAACGCGTCCGGAAGGCGAAGTTCGACCTGGACGACGCCACGCTGCGCCCGTATTTCGAGCTGGACCGCGTGGTGCGCGACGGTGTCCTGTTCGCCGCGAGCAAGCTGTACGGGCTGAGCTTCACCGAACGCCACGACCTGCCCGTCTACCACCCGGACGTGCGGGTGTTCGAGGTCTTCGACGCCGACGGCAGCCCGCTGGGCCTGTTCCTGGGCGACTACTACACGCGCGACTCCAAGCGCGGCGGCGCCTGGATGAACACCTTCACCGACCAGTCGCACCTGCTGGGGGAGCGGCCGGTGGTGGTGAACAACCTCAACATCGCCAAGCCGCCGGCGGGTGAGCCGACGCTGCTCACGTTCGACGAGGTCACCACGCTGTTCCACGAGTTCGGGCACGCGCTGCACGCGCTGGTCTCCGACGTGCGCTACCCGAAGTTCTCCGGCACCAGCGTGCCGCGCGACTTCGTGGAGTACCCGTCGCAGGTCAACGAGATGTGGATGCTGTGGCCGGAGGTGCTGCCCAACTACGCCAAGCACCACGAAACCGGCGAGCCGCTGCCGCAGCGCCTGGTGGAGCGGTTGGCGGAGTCGGCCCAGCACGGGCAGCCCTTCGCCACCACCGAGTACCTGGCCGCGTCGCTGCTGGACCAGGCCTGGCACGGGCTGGGCACCGAGGACGCGGTCGGGGTCACCGCCGCGTTCGAGGCCGCGGCCCTGGAGAAGGCCGGGGTGGCGGTGCCGGCGATCCCGCCGCGCTACCGCAGCACCTACTTCGCGCACGTGTTCAGCGGCGGCTACTCGGCCGGGTACTACTCCTACATCTGGAGCGAGGTGCTCGACGCCGACACCGTGGAGTGGTTCCGCGAGAACGGCGGCCTGACCCGCGCCAACGGCGACCACTTCCGCCGCACGCTGCTCTCCCGTGGCGGCGCCGGTGACCCGATGGCCTTCTTCCGCGCCTTCCGCGGCCGCGACCCGGAGATCGCGCCGCTGCTGGCGCTGGCCGGGCTGACCGGCGCGTGAGCGTCGGCCCCGAGCCGCAGTACGAGGCGTTCGCCGACGAGTTCCTCGACCACGCCCGCGACGGGTTCTACAACGCCCACCTGGACCGGCCCGCGTGCCGGGACCTGCTGGGCGAGGTGGACGGGCTGACGGTGCTGGACGCCGCCTGCGGTCCGGGGCTCTACGCCGCGGACCTGGTGGAGCGCGGCGCCCGGGTGATCGGCGCGGACATCAGCCCGCGCATGGTCGAGCTGGCCCGGCGTCGCGTGCCCGGCGGTGAGTTCCGGGTGCACGACCTCGCCCGGCCGCTGGACTGGCTGCCGGACGCGTCGGTGGACCGGGTGCTGTTCGCGCTGGCCGTGGAGTACCTCGACGACCGGGTCGCGGTGCTGCGGGAGCTGCGTCGCGTGCTGCGGCCGGAGGGTGCGCTGGTGCTGTCCCGCCAGCACCCCTTCGGCGACTGGCTCCGGCACGGCGGCAACTACTTCGAGCCGCGCGTGATCGAGGAGGTGTGGAGCCGGGGCTGGCGGGTCCGCTACTGGCTCAACCCGCTGGAGCAGACCTGCGAGGAACTGCACGAGGCCGGCTTCCTGATCGAACGGCTGCTCGAGCCCCGGCCCCCGGCCGAGGCGGCCACCGTGGACCCCGACCGCTACGCGCGGCTGACCCGCGAGCCGACCGGCTTCCTGGCGATCCGCGCGGTGCCGGACCCACGCGCCTGACAACCGGCCCCGCGCAGCGCGACGTGTCGGCGACACGAGGTCCGCGACTGCCGCGTCACCGTGGGCCGCGCCGGGGAGCCGGGATCAGGGCGACCAGTGCCCCGGCGGCGCACAGCACGGCTGTCCACGCCACGGTCGCGGCCGGGGACGTGTGGTCGGCCACCACACCGGCCAGCCACGGGCCCGCGGTCTGCCCGGCCGCGAACACGGTGGTGAACGCGCCGAGGGTGGCGGTCCAGTCGGCGGGCGGGGTGTGGTCCCTGATCAGCGCGGTGACCGCGGCCGGCACCCCGATGAACGTGGCCCCGTAGACGATCGCGGAGGTCAGCACGACCGGCAGCGCGGGGGAGACCAGCGCCAGCGCGGAGCCCGCGGCGAGCACCGCGAGCAGGGTGGCCAGCCCGCGGCCGCCGCGCCACAGCGCGGACGCCACCACCACCGCCAGGCCCAGCACCGTCCACACCAGACTCACCTGCCAGACCGCGGCGCCGTGCGCGGCGAGGACGGCGGACAGGAACGTGATGTAGGTGATGTAGCCCAGGGCGAACAGCAGGTAGGCCACCGCGGTGGGCCACAACGGCTTCATCCGGGCGCGCCCGGTGCTCGTGGCCGGGGCGCCGACGTCCACTGCGGCCGCGGACCAGCTCACCAGCGCGGCGACCGCGGCCGCGGCGCCGAGCCCGAGCCAGGCCAGGCGCCAGTGCGGCCCCAGGGCGGGGATCACCGCTCCACTGAGGACGATGCCGAGCCCGCTGCCGGCGAAGTAGACGGTGCTGGGCGTCCCGGACGACGCGCGGACGGCGATCCGCGACGCGAGCACACCCCCGACGATGAACACCACCGCGCCCGTCACCCCGGCCACGGCGCGCACGACCAGCAGCACCACGAAGTTCCCGCTGACCGCGGTGGCCGCCAGCGCCAGCGCGGTCAGCACCATGCCCCAGCGGAACGCGGCCGCCGCGCCCACCCGCCGGGCGACGGTGGCGGTGACCAGCGCGCCGAGGAGGTAGCCGAGCCCGTTGGCGGTGCTCATCACCCCGGCGTCGGCGAGGCTCCACCCCAGATCGCGCCCCATCGCCGGGACGACGAGCCCGTAGGCGAAGCGCGCGAACCCCAGGGCCGAGGCGGTGCCGAGCGACAGCCGCGCGGCCTGCCACACCGGATCGCCAGGCATCCCACCACTATCCCCGACGGGATCGACGTCGCGCAGCAGGCCCCGAATCCGTTGTGCAAATCGGGATTTTATGGCCTGTTCGGAAGGCGGATACGGTCGGATTCATGGAATGGAACTACCGGTCGGCCGAAGAGCTCACGACCGCGATGCGTGCCGGCGAAGTGACCTCGGTGGAGCTGACCGACGAGGCGATCGCCCGGATCGAGCGCGACGACGAGGTGATCAACGCGATCTGCGTACCGGACTTCGACCGCGCCCGGGCCGCCGCACACCGTGCCGACCAGGCCCGCGCCCACGGCGAAGACCGGCCGCTGCTCGGGGTTCCGGTGACCGTCAAGGAGTCCTACGACATCGCCGGGCTGCCCACCACCTGGGGCATGCCGCCGCACCGGGACTACGTGCCGGCCGCGGACGCGGTGCAGGTGTCGCGGCTCAAGGCCGCGGGCGCGGTGGTGCTCGGCAAGACCAACGTGCCGCTGGGGCTGCAGGACATCCAGAGCTTCAACGAGATCTACGGCACCACCACCAACCCGTGGGATTCCGCGCGCACTTCGGGCGGATCCTCCGGCGGGTCGGCGGCGGCCCTGGCGTCCGGGTTCGGCGCGCTGTCCCTCGGCTCCGACATCGCCGGCTCGCTGCGCACCCCCGCGCATTTCTGCGGCGTCTACGCCCACAAGCCGACCGTCGGGCTGGCGGCCAGCCGCGGCATGGTCCCGCCGTCCGAACCGGCCCTGCCCGCCGAGCTCGACCTCGCCGTCGTCGGCCCGATGGCGCGCACCGCACGCGACCTCGCGCTCCTGCTCGACGTCATGGCCGGGCCGGATCCGCTGACGCTCGGCGTGGCGTACCGGCTGGCACTGCCGCCTGCCCGTCACGAGCGGCTGGGCGATTTCCGGGTCCTGGTCCTCGACGAGCACCCGCTCCTCCCGACCGGGTCCGCCGTGCGGGCGGGCGTGCTGCGGGTGGCCGCCGCGCTCGCCGACGCCGGCGCCCGCGTCGAGTGGCACAGCCCGCTGCTGCCCGACCTGACCGAAGCCGCCACGCTCTACATGCAGTTGCTGATTTCCGGCGCTGTCGCGCGCTTTCCCCTCGGCTCGCTGCAACTCCCCGCCGCCGATGATCAGAGCCTGAACGCCGTGCGGCTGCGGGCCATGGCGTTCAGCCACCGCAACTGGATCGAGGCGAACACCGGCCGCGAACTCCACCGCCACGGCTGGCGGCAGCTGTTCACCGAGTTCGACGCCGTGGCGTGCCCGATCACGCCGACACCGGCGTTCCCGCACGACCACACCCCCAACCCGATGGCACGGCGCATCGACATCGACGGCGCCGAGTACCCGTACTTCGACCAGCTCGTGTGGGCCGGCCTGGCCACCATGCCCGGCCTGCCCGCCACCGCCGTGCCCGCGGGCCGGTCGCCCGAGGGTCTGCCGGTCGGCGTGCAGCTCATCGGTCCGATGTTCGAGGACCGCACCCCGCTGCGGCTGGCCGAACTGCTCGAGCGGGAGATCGGCGGCTTCCAGGCACCACCGAGGTAGGGCGTCACGCCCGCAGCGGCCACACCTCGACCACGCCGTGCGCGACCGCGCACGGCGTGCCGGCCACCATGCGCGCCGCCTCCTCGACCGAGTCCGCCTCGATGATCGCGAAACCCGCCACCGGCAGGTCCGACCGCAGGTAGGGGCCCGGCGTCACCTGCGCTCCGGCCGCGTCGTGGTTGCGCACCTGCACCGGCTGGCCCGCGATCCCCATCTCGACGCCGCCGGCGCGCAGCCGGGAGTCATGCTCGTGCGCGGCGGCGCGCACCGCCTCGTCGGTCCGCTCGTAGCCGGCGCTGTCGCCGTAGCCGATCGTGATGAATTTCCCCATCCGTCCGGTATAGACCCGCCGTGCCTGCTGTCACACCTCGGGTTCCCGGGGCAGGGCGTGGGTAGGTCGTGCCGGTCGTGCGCGGGGCCGCAGCGCCTCGGGGCGGGCGCGGTGGTAGTCGAACAGCCGCTCGGCGGAGGCGGGCAGGTCCCCCTCGCCGGGCGGAACGGCCCAGGCCAGCTCGGCCATCAGATGGTCCGGCCACTGCTGGAGCTGTTCGCCCGCGACCTGGGGTGCCGGCGGCATCAGCGGGGATCGCGGCGACCTGCGCTCAGTTCGGCTACGCCGCAGGGATCTCCCTGCTGGTGCCGCTGGCGCGGCGTGCGATGGTGGTGGCCGATGTCCAGATCGGGCTGATGACCGGCATCATCGGCTCCCGCGTCGTCGGCGGGCTTGTCGGGCCGGCACTGGGCTGGCCCGCGGTCTACCTGCTGACCGCCCTGGCGGGCCTGGCCACGGTGTGGCTGCTGCCGCGCGAGGCCGCCCGCAGCGGCCGGATCGGCTACGGGCAACTGCTGGCCTTGCTGCCGCGGCTGCTGCGCCAGTCCCGCCTGCTGCACGGGGCTACAACACCACCTGGACCACCCTGGCGCGGGCCTGACCGTTGCCGACGGTGTGCGCCTCGTGCGGGGTCAGGCCCCAGGAAGGGGTCGAAGCCGGGCACGACCGAGGCGATGAAGGCGCGGATGGCGGCGCGGCCGACGAGGGGCAGCTGACTGACCGGGTCGTGGCAGACGCCGTCGGCCGCGAAGGCGCCGGCCCAGGCGTCGCGGACCGGGAGGCGGCGAGGAACACATCACCGCGGCGGGCATCGCGGGGAAGGTCATAACGACCTCTCCAGGCCCAGCTCACTCACTGACCTCCCCAACGGCGCGGGCCCGGTTGTATGCGCTTGCATGAATCGGCACCCCGTGGCATAGTTGGTTTTGCCCAACCAACCATTCGAGGAACGGGGTCGAGGATGGCAGACGCCGGCGAAGACGGCCCGTCGCGCGCGCCACGGCACGGTGTCGACGACGTGGCGGCGGCCCTGGCCACCGTGGGCAACTGGATGTTCTCCCCGGCCACCCGGCGCCGGATCATGGCGTCCTCCGGCCTGGGGCTGTCGCTGGGGGACTACACCCTGCTGGCCCAGATCTCGGTGCACGCGCCGGTGCGCCTGTCGGTCCTGGCGGAGCTGATGGAGGTGGACAAGTCCACGCTGTCGCCGCCGGCGAAACGCCTCGAGCAACGCGGATTCATCGAACGCCGCCCCGACCCGGCCGATGCCCGGGCGCAGCTGGTGAGCGTCACGCGGGCCGGCAAGCTCGCCATCGGCAAGCTCTGGAAGGCCCGCGCGGCCGCCGTCGCCGAGCTGCTCGCGGACTGGGACACCGCCGACGTCGAGCAACTGGCCACCAGCCTCGGCGCGCTCAGCGACGCGATCAAGAACGCCCGCTGACGCCCGCCCGTCAACTCCCGCACCACGAAACGAGGACACATGCGTGCCGTTGTGCTGCACGAATTCGGGCCACCGGCCCACCTGCGGGTCACGGACGTGCCCGCCCCGACGCCCGCGGCGGGCGAGGTCGCGGTGCGGGTGGCCGCGGCCGGCGTCCAGTTCCTGGAGACGCAGATCCGCGCCGGAACGATGCGCGGCGCGCTCGGCGGCGCGCCCCTGCCGGTCATCCTCGGCAAGGAGGTCGCCGGACTGGTCACCGAGGTCGGACCCGGCGGCGACCCCGCCCTGATCGGCACGCGGGTCCTGGCCAGCACCACCGGCCTGGGCGGCTACGCGGAGACCGCCGTGGTCCCCGCCGCCACCCTCGTCCCGGTCGCCGAGGACCTCGGCCTGCCCGAGGCGCTCGCCCTCTACCGGTACGGCGTCACGGCCCAGGGCCTGATCCGGGCGGCCCGCGTGACCGCCGGTGACCGCGTCCTGGTGCTGGCGGCCGCCGGTGCCGTGGGCACCGTCCTGGTCCAGTTGCTGAAGCGGGCCGGGGCGACGGTCGTCGCGGCGGCCGGCAGCGAGCACAAGCTCGCCCTGCTCCGGGAACTGGGCGCCGGCCACGTCGTGGACTACACGCGTCCCGGCTGGACGGACGAGGCCCGCGCGGACGGCCCGATGGACGTGGTGTTCGACCACGTCGGCGGCGCGCTCGGCCGCGCAGCGTTCGAGCTGCTCACCCCGGGCAGCGGACGCCAGGTCACGTTCGGCTTCTCCAGCGGCACGCCGCTGGACGTCCGGCCCGGCGAACTGGTCGGCCGCGGCCTGACCGTGACCGGCTTCAGCGCGGGCTTCCTCTGGAACCGGCCCGCTCTCGCCCGCGAGCTGGCCACCGAGGTCCTGGACCTGGCCGTGGCCGGACAGCTCACCCCCGTGATCGGCCAGCGCTTCCCCCTGGACCGGGCCGCCGAAGCGCGCGCCACCGTCGGCAAGACCCTGCTCATTCCCTGACCCACCAAGAAAAGAAGGAGTTCCACACCATGTCCGATTCCCCCACGATCTTCGTCGCCGGCGCCACCGGACTGCTCGGCGGCCGGATCGTCCGGGCCCTCCTCGACCAGGGCGCCGCCGTGCGGGCCCTGGTGCGGCCCGGCACCAGCGACGAGAAGAAGAGCGCCCTGACCACCCCGGCCACCGGCCGGCTGCAGCTGGTCGAGGGCGACCTCACCGATCCGGCCGAGCGGCTCGCCGAAGCCGTCGGCGACGCCACGACGGTGATCTCCGCCGTCCAGGGCGGCCCCGAGGTGATCGTGGACGGCCAGGCCAACCTCCTGCGCGCCGCGGAGAAGGCCGGCGCCCGGCGGTTCGTCCCGTCCGACTTCGCCATCGACCTCACCAAGCTCGACGACGGCGACAACTTCATGATCGGCTGGCGCCGTCAGGCCGCCGCCGCGCGCACCACCAGCCTCGACGTGATCTCGGTGCTCAACGGCGCCTTCTACGAGGTGATGACCGGCTTCATGGGGCTCGTCGACTGGGAGCGCGGCACCGTGTCCCACTGGGGCGACCCCGACCAGCCGCTCGACCTGACCTCGGTGCCCGACACCGCCGCCTACACCGCGGCCGCCGCCCTCGACCCGGCCGCCACCGGCACCCTGCGCTTCGCCGGTGAGGTCCTCTCGATGCGCCAGTTCCACGACGCGCTCCAGCGCGGCTCCGGCCGCACCCTGGAGCTGCGGCACCTGGGCAGCGCCGACGACCTGCGTGCGGAGATCGCCCGCCGGGCCGCGGCCACCGAGAACCCGTTCGAGTACGTGGCGCTGCAGTACCAGTGGTGCATGGTCACCGGCAAGGCCAAGTTCGACCACCTGGACAACGCCCGGTACCCGCAGGTCACGCCGCAATCGCTGACCGACTTCGTGCGCGCCACCGCACCCGCGGCCTGACGCGGCGCCCGGTCACCCGAGGGAGCCGATCGCGAAGTCGATCGTCCGGGCCAGCCGCCGCGGGTCGTGCGCGGCGCGCTCCCGGACCCGCAGGCCCAGCACGATGGTGAACAGCAGCTCCACGGCCCCCTCGACGTCGAGGTCCGCGGGCAGTTCACCGTCCCGGCAGCCGCGGCGCAACACGGCCGCGATGGCCTCCCGGGTGACCTCGAACGCCGCCTCGGTGCGCTGACGCACCTCCGGGTCCGCCGTGCCCAGCTCGGTCGTGGTGTTGACCACGAAACACCCGAGCCCGGCGTGCTCTCCGGCGCCGGTGGCCAGCCACAGCAGCCAATCCCGCAGCACCTCCCGGACCGGGCCGGCGCGATCGAGCCGGGCCTGCGCCTCCGCCGAATCCGTCGCGCGGTAGTGGTCGAGCGCGCGCAGGAACAACGCGTGCTTGTCGCCGAAGGTGCGGTAGAGGCTGCTGGAGGTCAGCTCCAGTTCGCCGTTGAGGTCCCGGACCGAGGTGGCGTGGTAGCCCAGGCGCCGGAACAGTCCGGCGGCCCGCGCGACCACCTCCTGCTCGTCGAACTCCCGTGGCCGTGGCACGTCCCACAGCCTACCAGGATTGTGGAGCGATCGTTCCCGTACTAGCGTACGCCGTCATACGGGAGCGATCGCTCCCAAACTGGAGGGAGATCGGCAGTGGTGACAACGGAACCGCCGCGCACCCGGGAGCGCGGCCGGTGGCTCGCCGTCGTCGTGGTGGCGTTCGGGACGTTCCTGCTGGTGACCGCGGAGCAGCTCCCGGTCGGGCTGCTGACCCGGGTCGGCTCGGACCTCTCGGTCTCCGCCGGCACCGCGGGCCTGATGGTGACCGTGACCAGCGTCGTCGCCGGGCTGGCCGCCCCGGTGGTCCCGGTCCTCGTGGGCAGTCTGGACCGGCGGTGGTTGCTGGCCGGGCTGATGGGCCTGATGACCCTGGCCAACGTGATCTCCGCGCTCGCGCCGGGCTTCGCGGTGCTCATCGCCTCCCGCGCGCTGACCGGGGTCGCGATCGGCGGGTTCTGGGCCGTGGCCGGCGGCCTGGCCGTCCGCCTGGTGCCCGCCGAGCGCGTACCGCGCGCCACGGCCGTCATCTTCGGCGGCGTCGGGGCCGCCAACGTGTTCGGCGTGCCGATCGGCGCGGTCCTCGGCGACCTCGCCGGATGGCGCGCCGCGTTCGCCACGCTCGGGGCGCTCGCGCTGGCCGTGCTGATCGCCCTGTTCGCGTTGCTGCCGCCGCTGGCCGCGACCCAGCCGGTCCGTCCCCGCGACCTGGCCGCGCAGCTGCGGGACCGGGGCGTGCGCGTGGGAATCCTGGCGACCGCCCTGATCGTGAGCGGGCACTTCGCCGCGTACACGTTCGTCGGCCCGGTCCTGCGGGACCACTCCGGCGTCCCCGGAACCCTCGTCGGGCCGCTGCTGTTCGGGTTCGGCCTGGCCGGCATCGCCGGGAACTTCCTCACCGGCGCGGCACTGGCCCGCCGCCTGAACCGGACCGTGCTGGTGATCACCGGCGCCCTGGCGGTGACGGTGCTGCTGTTCCCGCTCGCCGGCCGGTCACCGGCGGGCGGCATCGCGCTGCTGGTCGCGTGGGGGCTGGCCTACGGCGGGGTGTCGGTGAGCTTGCAAACCTGGATGATCAAGGCCGCGCCGCGCGCGGTGGAAGCCGCCTCGGCCCTGTGGGTGGCGGTGTTCAACCTGGCGATCGGCCTCGGCGCGCTGATCGGCGGCGTGATCGTCGACGCGCTCACCCTCGGCGGCGTGCTGGTGCCGGCCGGAGCCTGCTTCCTCCTGGCCGGGCTCGCCGTGTGGACGGTCCGCCGGGCCCCGCACCTGCGGTGACACGACCGGAGGGCCGGCTCCCCGCCCGGGGAACCGGCCCTCCGCCGACCACGACTCAGATCAGGCCGAGCTTCTTCACGGCCTCGCGCTCCTCGGCCAGCTCCGCGACCGAGGCGTCGATGCGGGTGCGGGAGAACTCGTTGATCTCCAGGCCCTGCACGATCTCGTACTTGCCGTCCTTGCAGACGACCGGGAAGGACGAGATCAGGCCCTCCGGCACGCCGTAGGACCCGTCGGACGGGACGGCCATCGACGTCCAGTCGCCCTCGCGGGTGCCGTTGACCCAGTTGTAGATGTGGTCGATGGCGGCGTTGGCGGCCGACGCGGCCGAGGACGCGCCCCGCGCCTCGATGATCTCCGCGCCACGCTTGGCCACCCGCGGGATGAACTCCTCGGCCAGCCACTTCTCGTCGTTCACGGCCTCGGCGGCGTTCTTGCCGGCCACCTCGGCGTGGAAGATGTCCGGGTACTGGCTGGCGGAGTGGTTGCCCCAGATCGTGAGCTTGCGGATCTCGCTCACCGGCGCGTTCAGCTTCTTCGCCAGCTGGGCGACCGCGCGGTTGTGGTCCAGGCGGGTCATGGCGGTGAACCGCTCGGCCGGGACGTCGGGCGCGTGCGACTGCGCGATCAGCGCGTTGGTGTTGGCCGGGTTGCCGACCACCAGCACGCGGACGTCGTCGGCGGCGCCGGCGTTGATCGCCTCACCCTGCGGCTTGAAGATGCCGCCGTTGGCCTCCAGCAGGTCGGCCCGCTCCATGCCCTTGGTGCGCGGACGCGCGCCCACCAGCAGGGCGATGTTGGTGCCCGCGAAGGCCTGCTTCGCGTCGTCGAAGATGTCCGTGCCCGCGAGCAGCGGGAACGCGCCGTCCTCCAGCTCGAGCGCCGTGCCCTCGGCCGCCTTGACCGCCTGCGGGATCTCCAGCAGCCGCAGCTTCACCGGCGTGTCCGGGCCGAGCAGCTGACCGGACGCGATGCGGAACAGCAGCGCGTAGCCGATCTGGCCGGCGGCGCCGGTGACGGTGACGTTCACGGGGGCTTGGGTCATTGCGTACTCCTGCGGACGGAATCTTGGCTTGTGCTGGTGACCCTATCGCCCTCTGCCTGCGCTGACGCGGTGCGTCGCCTCACGTTCTGCTGAACCGATCGAGCCGGCTCCGCCACCGGCACCTCGAACGCCCTGCCCAGCGCGATGATGCCGGCCTCCAGACGGCCCAGGCTGGTGAGCACGGAGCGTGCCGGTGCGTTGTCCGTCTCCCGCGTCTCCGGCGTGGCGGTGTTGCGCACCAGTCTGCCCCGCTCGTCCACGTCGAGCGCGTCGCGCAGCACGTCGATGTTGCGGCTGATCCGCTCGACGACCGCGCTCAGCCGGTCGTCCGCGGGCAGCAGGCCCGGTTCGGACCGGGCCGCGATCTGCCGCGCCCGGAACGCCAGCCGCTCCAGGGTGCTCATCACGTACCAGCCGTAGTCACGGCGGCTGGCGAGGCTGATCGGGTGCGTCAGCGGCTCGATCGTGGTGCGCACCTTCTCCACCGAGCGGTCCAGCTCCCGGGAGAGTTCGATCACGTTCACGTTCTCCCGGCCGGACAGCAGCGCCTCGGCGCTGGACAGGAACTCGCACAGGTCCACCAGCGCGGCGTCGATGTCGGACACCATGACCGTGCGGGTGCGCACCGGCACCACCAGGATCGCCGCGATCAGCCCGGCCGCCGCGCCGATCGCGGTCTCCGCGACCCGCACCCACAGCACCTCGATGCTGAACGTGCCGAGCAGGCTGTAGAGCAGGCCCAGCATGCAGGTGATGAAGAACGCCATCAGCAGCTGCGACACCCGCGCCACGTAGACCAGGCAGAACACGCACACCAGGATCAGCACGACCGTCGCGATCGTGTTGCCGGTGACCAGCAGCGCCAGCAGCATCCCGCCGAAGATCCCGCCCAGCGTGCCGGTGACCCGGCGGAACCCCTTCACGAACGTCGCACCCGCGGTCGAGGTGTTGAGGAAGACCACGAACACCGTCAGCACCGCCCAGTACCAGCGGGCGTCGGAGATCAGCTCGCCACCCAGCACCGCCAGGCCGCCGCCGACCATCGCCTGGATCGCGCTGCGGGTGCGGTTGTCGTAGGCGAAGACCTTCCCCGGCTCCTCCTCGGTGTCCTCCCCGGGCAGCTCGGTCTCGGCCGAGTAGTCCTTCTCCGCCACGCGCTGGGCGTTGACGTCGGCCAGCGCCAGCTCCGCGATCGCGCGGCGCACCTCGTCACCGGGCTCGGTGCGCTCGGCGAGCCGGCTGCCGGCCACCAGCATCTTGCTGAACTCCTCGGTGTCACTGATCACCGGCAGCTCGCGCGGGTCGCGCTCGATCAGCGAGTCCAGCCGCAGCAGGCTCGCGATCAGGTCGTCGCGGACCGCCTCGGGCAGCCCGTCCTCCTCGGCGGTGCGGCGCACGGTGATCGCCAGCCACTGGCAGGCCAGCTCGACGGCCAGCAGCCGGCGGCGCAGCAGCTGCGTGCCGGTCTCGTCGAACAGGTCCCCGATGGTGTCCTCGATCATCAGGACCGCCTCGTGCAGGCGGGTGTCGGCCTTGCGCAGCTGGTTGATCCGCCACTCGCTGCCGCCGCTGGCCAGGCCCGCCGCGGCGGCGCGCAACACCGCGCTGATCCGGGCCCGGAACGCGCGGCGCGCCCGCAGCAGCTCACCCTCCGGCCGCCGCCGCAGCACCGCGAACCGCATCACCGCGTTCGCGGCCAGCCCGATCGCCAGCGCCAGGATGTACTCGGGCAGCTGACGCGGGTGGATCGCGAGGAACATCGCGAAGAAGAACATGAAGAACGACAGCGCACCCATCGCGGTGCCGCGCGGCGCGAACCGCTGCGCGTAGACCGCGACGAAGATCAGCAGCACGAACAGCACGCTGTCCAGCGGGGGAGCGGTGGCGCCGAACGCGGCGACGGTGAGCGAGGCGGACCCGCACACCAGGACCAGCGCCAGCGTGATCGCCTGGTCCTTCGGCGTCTTGTCGTTGACCGAGAACGCCGAGTTCATCGCCGCGATGCAGGCCACCATCATCGTCGGGATCGGGCGGCCGAGCAGGAGCAGCACCAGGATCGACAGCACGATCCCGCCCACCGCGATCCCGGCCAGCCGCAACCGCACCAGCCCCGGATCGGCGGCCACCAGCCGGTCCTGGGCCACCTTCCACACCCTCATGCGCGGCTCCCGAGCAGTTCCCATTCGGTCAGCGCGGTCCGCCGCCCGGTCGCCGCGGTGACCCGCAGCCGGTAGGCACGGTACGTCCCGGGTTCGGCGACCGAGAACGGCCGGGTCTGCCGCCGCCACCGGAACCGTTCCCCGCGCCGCTCGTCCAGCCGCACCCACGACACCCCGTCGGTGGTGCCCTCCAGGACCCAGTCCCGCGGATCACCGCCGCGCGCGGCCGAGGTCAGGGTGTAGAGCGGCACGCGCGCCGGTTCCCGGACCGTGCACTCGATCACCGGGGTGCGCGAGCGGAACGTCACCTGCGTGGCCGTGGTGTCGGCGAACAGCTCGGTCACGTCGGTGCCGTCGTCGCAGGTGCCGGAGCCGGTCACGTCGGTCATCGGCTGCTCGTCCAGCGACGGCGGCGGGTCACCCCAGTCCGTGGGCGTGTCGCTCAGGTCGAACTCCAGGCGCTCGGCGGCGACCAGTTCGGCGTGGGACAGCCACGTCGAGTGGTGCGGTTCGCCGTCGATCGTCACGTCCCGCACGTACGTCCCGCCGCCGGGGGCACTGATCGTGAGCGTCCGCCCGTTCTCCAGCCGCAGGGCCGCCTTCTCGAACAGCGGCGCGGTCAGCACGTAACCCGGGTTGCCCGGCGCCAGCGGGTAGAGGCCGAGCGCGGCCAGGACGTACCAGGCGGACATCTCGCCGTTGTCCTCGTCGCCGGGGTAGCCCTGGCCGATCTCGCTGCCCAGGTAGCAGCGGGTCAGCATCTCGCGCACGATCGCCTGCGTCTTCGCCGCGGCCCCGGCGTGGGTGTACATCCACGGGATGTGGTGGCTGGGCTGGTTGGAGTGCCCGTACTGGCCGAGCCGGACATCGCGCGCCTCGGTCATCTCGTGGATGATCCCGCCGTAGGATCCCGGCACCCGCCCGGTCTCCGGTGCCGTGAAGAACGTGTCCAGTGTGGACTCCAGCGCGGCGCGGCCGCCGAGCAGCTCCGCCAGGCCGGCGCCGTCGTGCGGCACCGAAAACGCCGTGTTCCAGCCGTTGGTCTCGGTGTAGTCGAAACCCCACCGGGCCGGGTCGTAGTGCTCCGGCGCCCAGCGCCACCGGCCGTCCCGGTGCCGGCCCTGGAAGAAGCCGGTGTGCGGGTCGAAGTGGTGGACGTACTGCGCGGCCCGCTGCCGGAAGTAGCGGGCGTCGTCGGCGTGCCCCAGCGCCGCGGCCAGCGCGGCGAGGCCGAAGTCGTTCAGGCAGCCCTCCAGCGCCCAGGACAGGCCCTCGTGCGTGGTCAGCGGCGTGAACCCGAGGAAGATCGACTCGCGCAGGCCCTGCCGCCCGACGCTGCGGCCGGGCGGGCTGACAGTGGCGTTGCGCAGCGCGGCGTCGTAGGCCGCGTGCACGTCGAAGCCCCGCACGCCGCGCAGGTACGCGTCGGCGAAGGCCACGTCGGAGCTGGTGCCGGTCATCAGGTTGGCGTAGCCGGGGGAGGACCAGCGCGAGATCCAGCCGCCCTCCCGGAACTGCTGCACGAACCCCTCGATCAACTCCCCGCAGCGCCGCGGCGCCAGCAGCGCGAGCGCGGGCCACACCGTGCGGTAGGTGTCCCAGAAGCCGTGGTTGACCGACATCGGCCCGTCCACCACCTTCGCCCCGGTCCGGGTGCGGGTGCTCGGCCACCACCGGCGCCGCACCGGGCTGGCGTGCCGCACCCCGCGCGGGGTGTGCTCGTGCGCCGAGTTCGGGTACAGGAACAGCCGGTACAGGCCGGAGTAGAAGGTGGTCAGCTGGTCCGGGGTGCCGTCGATCTCGACGCGGCCGAGCACGTCCTGCCACGCCGCCCGCGCCCGCTCCCGGACCTGCTCGAACGTGGTGCCGGCCGGGATCTCCTGCTCCAGGTTGCGGCGGGCCTGCGCCAGGCTGATCAGCGAGGTCGCGATCCGCAGCTCGACCCGGGGCGCGTCGAAGGACAGGTACCCGGTGTTGGGCCAGCGCACCCGGCGCCCACCGGTCGCGGGCCGGTCGAAGGTGCCGTAGACGAACATCCGCCGCGCGCCCACGGACAGGCGGCTGCGGGCCCAGGTGTGCCCGGTGACCACCCCGCGTGCCGGGTCCAGGCGCAGGCCGCCGCGGCGGTTGACGTTGTCGAACAGCACCCAGCCGCCCTCGCCGGGGAAGGCGAACCGGACCAGCGCGGCGTGGTCGGTGGGCGCGAGGTCGACGGTGATTCCGTTGTCGAAGCGCACCCCGTAGTGGTGCGGCCGGTCGGTCTCGTGGTCGTGCGAGAACGCCAGCGCCCGGGCCTTGCGGTCCGCGGTCACCGGACCGATTCCCGGCAGGAATTGAAACGGGTGCCGGTCGCCCATCCACGGGCTCGGCTGGTGGCTGACCGCGAAAGCCTGCAGCTCAGGGCGGTTGTCCGCGTTGTTGCGCCGGTGGTACTCGTACAGCCACGCCGTCGACGAGGCGTCGGTGACCGGGGTCCAGAAGTTGAACCCGTGCGGCACGGCGGCGGCCGGGAAGGTGTTGCCGCGGGAGAACTCGTTGCTGGAGTGGGTGCCGCGGGTGGTGCGCACCCAGTCCACCGGGTCCCGCGGTTGCTGGGGTGGCACGTCGGCGATGCGGACGTCGTCGATCCATCCGGACACCGGCTCGCCGGGCGGGGGTTCGACGGTCAGCAGGATCGCCCGTGCCCGGCGGCCGGCGCCGTCGCCCAGGTCGTGGCGCACCAGGTTCCACTGGTCGAGGTAGAGCGTCTTGGACTCACCGGCCGCGCGCGCCGACCCGCCGATCACCGTGCCGTCGTCGAGTTCCACGGCCAGCGCCACGAAGGTGCTGCGCCAGGACGGGCCGGCGTCGGACTCCGGGAACACCACATAGGACAGTGCCGTGCCCGGCCCGAGCTCGGCGTCCACTTCGAACAGCACCTGACGTGCCGGTCCGCCCGCGGTGTAGCGGGCGGCGCGCAGCCCGGTGAACCCGGCGCCGGCCTTGGCCGCCGGCGCGCGGTCCGGGCCCGCGCCGACGGTGACGACGGCACCGGCGCGGGGCGGCGGATCCCCGGCCTCGAACGAGGAGAAGAAGTGGGTCCGGCTCACCTGGCCTACCGTAACCGCCCGGGCCGATCACTTCCCGCCGAGCGGCGCCGCCCCGACCCCCTGCGCGCCAGCTGCGCCGCCGGTGCGCCGCAGCCGCCAGCGTGCGCCCGCCACGCGGCCGGGCACAGCGGTCACTTCGCGCCGAGCAGTTCCACCTCCGACAACCCTGCCGCGCCGCCCGTGCTGCCCGTGATCCGCAGCCGGTAATGCGCGTACGCGCCGGGCGTGGCGATCTTGAACGCGCGCGTCTGCTGCCGCCAGGTGAAGCTTTCCCCGGACCGGGTGTCCAGCGGCGTCCAGCTCCGCCCGTCGGCCGAGCCTTCCAGCACCCAGCCGCTCGGGTCGCCGCCGTCCTTGGCCGAGGTGAGCGTGTAGAACGTCGCGGTCACCGGGCCGGGGACCGGGCAGTCCACCGTCTCCAGCGGCCGGGCCTGGGTGGCGGAGGTGTTGTCGAACAGCGGCCCGCCGGGTGTGGTGAGGTCCGCGGGCGGCCGCGGGACCTGGTCGCCCTCGGTGAGCGACGGCGGCACCTCCCCGGCACCCCAGCGCGACGGGCTCGGGCCCATCGCGAAGTCCAGCGTGCCGCCCTTGGCCAGCACGTCGTGCGGCAGCGCGGTCGACGTCCACGCCCGGCCGTTGACCCGCAGCCCCTGCACGTAGACGTTGCGGGCGCTGTTCCTCGGCGCGTTGATCACCAGGTCCCGGCCGCCCGCCAGGTGCACGGTCGCCTTGGTGAACAGCGGCGACCCGACCGCGTAGGACGGGCTGCCCATCCGCAGCGGGTAGAACCCGAGCGCGCTGAACACGTACCAGGCCGACATCTCGCCGTTGTCCTCGTCCCCGGCGTAGCCCTGCCCGATCTCGCTGCCCAGATACAGCCGGGACAGCGCTTCCCGCACCCGGGCCTGCGTCTGCCACGGCTGCCCGGCGAAGTCGTACATGTAGGCGATGTGGTGGGAGGGCTGGTTGGAGTGGCCGTACTGGCCCATCCGCACGTCCCGCGCCTCCCGCATCTCGTGGATCGGCCCGCCGTACGCGCCGGGGAACCGGGCGGTCTCCGGGGTGCTGAAGAACTCGTCCAGCTTCTCGGCGAGCCCGTCGCGGCCGCCGTAGAGGTTGGCCAGTCCCTGCCCGTCCTGCGGCACCGTGAACGCCATGTTCCAGCCGTTGGTCTCGGTGTAGTCGTAGCCCCACACCCGCGGGTCGTACTGGCCGGCCGGGACCCGGAACGTGCCGTCGGCGGCGCGGCCCTGGAAGAACCCGGCCGCCGGGTCGAACATGTGCACGTAGTTCTGCGCCCGGCCGCGGAAGTACTCGGCGTTCTCGGCGTACTCGCGGCGGCGCGGGTCGTCCGGCGCGGCCTCCTCGGCCAGCTTCTGCGCCATCATCGCGATGCCGAAGTCGTTGAGGTAGCCCTCGATCGCCCACGACATGCCCTCACCGGTCGAGGTCGGCGTGTACCCGAGGAAGATCGACTGCTCCAGGCCCTTCCGGCCGACGTTCTCGTTCGGCGGCGCCACCGTGGCGTTGCGGATCGCCGCGTCGTAGGCCGCCTGGACGTCGAAGTTCCGCACGCCCTTGAGGTAGGCGTCGGCGAAGGCCACGTCGGAACTGGTGCCGGTCATCAGGTTCGCGTAGCCGGGGGAGGACCACCGGGCGATCCACCCGGCGTCGCGGTACTGCTGCACGAACCCGTCGATCATCCGCCCGGCCATGTCCGGGGTCAGCAGCGCGTAGGCGGGCCAGGTGGTGCGGTAGGTGTCCCAGAACCCGTTGTTGACGTAGATCTCGCCGTCGACGACCGTCGCCCCGGTCCGCGTCGGCGTGTCCGGCCCGGCCTTCGGCGCGACCGGGCTGGCGTAGGCGTGGCGCGGGGCGCGGGTGGTGCCGACGTTCTCGAACCCGGAGTTCGGGTAGAGGAACAGCCGGTACAGGTTCGAGTACAGGGTGGTCAGCTGGTCGCGCGTGGCGCCCTCCACCTCGATCACCCCCAGCTTGCGGTCCCAGGCGGCCTGCGCGGCGGAGCGGACCGTGTCGAACGCCGTACCCGCCGGGATCTCCTGTTCGAGGTTGCGTTTCGCCTGGTCGACGCTGATCAGCGAGGTCGCGATCCGCATCCCGACCACCCCGCCGCGACCCGGGGCGAACTTCAGGTAACCGCGGACGTGGTCGCGGCCCTCGCCGGGCAGCATCGACCCGCCGGTGACCGGGCGGTCGAAGACCGCGTAGACGAACATGCGGCCGGCGCCGGCGGAGTTGCCGCTGCGCGTGTCGGTGAACCCGGACAGCGTGCCGGTGGCCGGGTCGAGGGTGAGGCCGCCCGCGTCGCTGACGTTGTCGAAGATCAGGTTCCCGTCGGCGCCGGGGAAGGTGAACCGGAACATCGCCGCGTGGTCGGCCGGCGTGATCTCGGCCTTGACCCCGTTGTCGAACGTGACGCCGTAGTAGTGCGGTTTGGCCGTCTCGTTGGCGTGGTCGAACGGCAGCGCCCGCGCGGCCCGGTTGCCGTCCGGCACCCCGGCGGCGGCCGAGGGCATCACCTGGAAGGTCTGCCGGTCACCCATCCACGGGCTCGGCTGGTGCGACAGCGACAGCGCCTGCAGCGCGGGCCGGTTCTGCGCGTTGTTGCCCTCCTGGTAGCGGTAGAGCCAGTTCAGCGACCCGGCGTCGGTGACCGGGGTCCAGAAGTTGAAGCCGTGCGGGACCGCGGTGGCGGGGAAGTTGTTGCCGCGCGAGAACGTGCCGTTGGCGTTGGTGCCGCGGGTGGTGAGCACGTGGTCGGACAGGCGGGTGACGCGGGCTTGCGGCGCGGCCGGGCCGAGCGTGATGTCGTCGAACCAGCCGTTGAACGAGCCGGGACCGTCCGGGTTGTCGTAGGCGACGAGGATGCGCGCGACGGTCTTGCCGCGGGCGACCGTGCCGATCGCGGAGCGCACCAGGTTCCACTGGTTGGCGTAGAGCGACTTGGCCGCACCCTGCCCGCGCGGGCTGAGCGGGAACCCGTACTGGTCCACCGCCCCGAGGCCGGACAGGTAGGTGCCGTCGGTGAAGGCCAGGTCGACCGCGACGTGCGTGCTCGGGTACTTCAGGTCGTCCCCGGTCAGCTCGGGAAACACCGTGTACGACAGCTCGGTGTCGGCGCGCACCGGGATCCGCACGTCGAACACCTTGTTGTAGGAGTAGCCGTGCCGCGCGGTCTGGGTGCCGCCGTAGTGGAAGGCACGCAACCCGGTGAACCCGGCGCGCGGTTTGCTGGTGTAGCCGCCGGGCGGGCCACTGTCCGGATAGGACCGCATGGTGGGCAGCGGCGGCGGGGCCGGCTGGTCGTCGGCCAGCAGCAGCTCGGCGAGCTGCACGATGTCCGCGCCGTTGTTCGCGGTGACGTCCAGCCGGTAGAAGCGGTGGGTGGCGGTGGCCGCGAGGCGGAACTCCCTGGCCTGCAACCGCTCGCCGAAGGTCTGCCCGCGCTGGCTGTCCACAGTGGTCCAGGTGACGCCGTCGTCGGAGCCCCGCAGCGTCCAGTCGTGCGGGTCGCGTTCCGGGGCGTCGTTGGCCGAGGTCAGGCCGTAGCGGGTGATGGCGACCGGCTCGGCGAACTCGGCCTGCACCCAGCCGGTGGGGGCGAACGCGAGCCACTTCGACTCCGGCCTGCCGTCGAGCACGTTCACCGCGACCTCCCCGGCGCCGGTGTTCTCCGCGCTCGCGGTCGCGCCGGTGGCCTTGCCGCGCACGTCACCGGGGATGGCCGAGCCGTTCGCGCCGTTGACCCCGGAGGCCAGCGGGCGCCCGTCCCGGCCGGTCTCGACGGTGTCCACCCAGTCCGGCTCGGGCTGCCCGGCTTCGAACGACGACGCGAACCGCGCCGGCGGCTGCGCGGCCGCGGGCGGCGCGGCGACCAGACCGGTCATCAGCAGGGCGACGGCCAGCACACGCGTGGTTCGGACCATGTCAGGCAGCGAAACGCGCAGGTCGGGGGCGCGTCAAGCGGGCGCGCCAAACCTGACCCAAACCGGACAGGGTCGGGTGAATCCCCTACCGCGATCAGCGGACGAGGTTTATCCCGCTCACTCCAGGTGGGTCAGGGCGGCGGCGACCACCGACGCCGCGGCGGGACAGGCGCCCTCCTGCGGCGCCCCGGGCTCCGGGATGCCCGTGGCGCTGATCAGGTGATCGACACCGCCCACCGCGACGAAGACGAAACAGATGCGCTGGAACTCCGCCTGCACCGCCTGCCGCTGCCCGACCGGCACCTGGGAGGTGCGCCCGCCCTCGGTCATCGTCTGGGCGTAGGACAGCGGCACGTCCGGGTGCAGGCTGACGTTCTGGTCCCCGACCAGCCAGTGGCAGGCGGTCCCGTACTGGGTGGCTTCCTCCCGGCCCGGGCCGGTGATGCCGAGCGCGGCGAGGTCGCGCTCGTCGAGCGCGCGGCACGGCTGCCGCGCCAGTTCCGCCAGCGGGTACTTGCCCAGCTGCGCCGTCGTGGTGGTGGGCGCTGTCGTGGTGGTGGGCGCTGTGCTGGTGGCGGGCGGCACCAGCGGCGAGCCGGAGCCGCCGCCGGAACACCCGGCGGCGAGCAGGCCCACCGCGAGCACGAGTCCGGCACGGGTGTGGAGATCGAACCGCGGCATGCCGTCACGGTAGGGGCCCGCCGCCCCGGCCGGGAACGCCGCGGCAGGAAGCGGTCAGCAGTGCGTCAGGAAGTGCTGCAGGACCCGCTTGCCGAAGTGCAGCCCCTCCAGCGGCACCCGCTCGTCCACCCCGTGGGCCATCGCCCGGTACGGGAAGCCCTCGGGCAGCCACAGCGGCGCGAAGCCGTAGCAGGCGATGCCCAGCGGGCTGAACGCCTTGGCGTCGGTGCCGCCGCCCATGCAGTACGGCACCACCACCGCCTCCGGGTCCTGCGACCGCAGCGCGTCGGCCATCGCGGTGAACCACGGGGAGTCCACCGGCGCCTGCACGGCCGGCTGGTGCGCCACGAACTCGCGCGTGATGTCCGGCCCGAGCAGCTCGTCGATCTCCTCCAGCAACTGCTTCTCGGTCCCCGGCAGCGTCCGCGTGTCGATCTGGGCCTGAGCCAGGCTCGGGATCACGTTCACCTTGTAGCCGGCGTCCAGCATCGTGGGCGTGGTGCTGTTGCGGATGGTCGGCTCCACCAGCCTCGCCGCCGGGCCCAGCCGCGCCATCGTGCCCTCCACATCGGACAGATCGACCTCGACGCCGAGCGCCTGCCCGGTGCGGACCAGGAACGCCTCCACCGTCGGGGTCAGCGTGACCGGCCACTCGTGCGCCGCGATCCGCTGCAGCGCGCCGACCAGCCGGACCACGGCGTTCTCCCGGTTGGGCCGGGAGGCGTGCCCGGCCCGGCCCCGCGCGGTCAGCCGCATGTGGGCGGTGCCGCGCTCGGCCGTGCCGACCGGGTAGAGCCGTTTGACCGAGCCGTCCGCCGCGGGCACGTGGTAGGTGTAGCCGCCGGACTCGCTGATCGCGGCCACGCACCCGTCGAACAGCTCGCGGTGCTCGGCCGCCAGCCAGTGCGCCCCGTACTCGCCGCGGTCCTCCTCGTCGGCGACGAACGCCAGCACCAGGTCCCGCCGCGGCCGCAGCCCGTCCGCGACCGCGGTCAGCACCATCGCGATGAAGTCCTTCATGTCCACCGCGCCCCGGCCCCACAGGAACCCGTCCCGGACCTCCCCGGCGAACGGCGGCACCGTCCAGTCCGCGGCGTCGGCAGGCACCACGTCCAGGTGCCCCTGCACGAGCAGCGCGGGCAGCGACGGGTCGGCGCCCGGGAGGCGGGCGACCACGTTCGTGCGCCGCGGCGCGGACTCCAGCACCACCGGTTCCAGCCCCGCACCGGCGAGCACACCCGCGACGAACTCCGCCGCGTCCCGCTCGCCCTCGGCATCGCCGTGGCCGCGGTTGGTGGTGTCGAACCGCAGCAGCTGCGCGCACAGACTTTCGACGTTAGCCATACTTCCCCTGCACCGCGCCCGCGGCGATCGCCGTGACCACCTTGAACGCCTTCATCGCGTCGGTCATCGTGGCCGCGTCGAAGCCGACCCGGCGCACGCCGGTCTGCTCGACGGTCGGCACCACCGCGGCGGCCTGCGCCAGGTGGCTCGCGTCGAACTCGACCTCGATGCGGTGCGCGGCGGCCGTGCCCGGTGTCCGCACCGCACGCTCCATGCTCGCCCGTGCGGCCGCGCTCAGCATCTCGGCGGTGCGCGACGGGGGAAGGCAGATCGCGGCGTAGCGGCTCACGCACTCCTTGACGGCGACCAGCTCGGCACCCGGCGCGTAGTCCGCCGCGTCCTCGCAGGTTTTGTCGTCGCCGGACACCAGCAGCACCGGCACCCCGTGCTCGGCGGCCAGCGCGGCGTTGAGGCGGCCCTCGCTGGCCGGCACCCCGTCCAGCCACACCCCGGTGATCTGGTTCTCCAGGTAGGTGTGCGACAGCACCCCGTCCGCCCCGGCCCCGGCGTGGTAGCCGAGGAACACCACCCCGTCCACGCCGGACTCGATGCCCTGCATCATCGACAGCGGCTTGTGCCGCCCGGTGAGCATGCGGGCCCGCTCGTCGAGGTCCTCCAGCATCAGGTTCCGCTGCGACGAGTGCGCCTCGTTGACCAGCACGCCGGTCGCGCCGCCCGCGCACACGCCGCGGATCACCGCGTTCACGTCCCCGGTGAACAGCCGCCGGAACCGCTGCCACTGCTCGGTGCCCGGGACGACGTCGTCGGTCCAGGTGACGCCGGTGGCGCCCTCCATGTCCGCCGAGATCATGATCCGCATGGTCCAGACCTTACGTCACGGCTCGGCAACACCACCCGTGAGTCGTTGACTCGGCGTGCTTGGAAGTGGTTACTTTCCGGTTCCACAATCAGCCAGAGAGGTGGGGACCTGTGGGGATGCGTTTCCCGAGACGAACGCGCGTGGGTGCGGCGGTGGCCGCCGCGGCGCTGGTGACCGGCCCGTTCGTGCCGGCCGCCCACGCGCAGCAGCAGGGCGGCACGGTGCTGCGCGTGGCGCTGGTGCAGGAGATCGACCACCTGAACCCGTTCCTCGCCTCGTTCGCCTCCAGCACGATGGTCGGCCGCATGACCTGGGAGTTCCTCACGCTGCCCTCGGCCGAGGACAACACCCCCGCGCCGGGCCTGGCCGAGTCCTGGTCCACCTCGCCGGACAAGCTGACCTGGACCTACCGGATCCGCGACGGCGTCAAGTGGTCCGACGGCAAGCCGGTCACCGCGCGGGACGCGGCCTACACGTTCACCCGGATCATGACCGACGAGAACGCGCAGGAGGCCAACGGCACCTACGTCGAGAACTTCGAGTCGGTCACCGCCCCCGACGACCGCACGCTGGTCATCAGGACCAAGACCCCGCAGGCCAGCATGACCGCGCTGGACGTGCCGATCGTGCCCGAGCACATCTGGGCGAACCAGGCGAACATGACCGACCCGGCCACCGACTCGGTGCCCGTGGTCGGGGTCGGCGACGGCCCGTTCCTGATCACCGAGTACCGGCCGAACGAGCTGGTCCGGCTCAAGGCCAACCCGGACTACTGGCGCGGCCGCGCCAAGATCGACGAGCTGCAGTTCATCAGCTACAAGAACTCCGAGGCCGCGGTCAACGCGCTGCGCAACGACGAGGTCGACTTCGTCAACCGGCTCACCTCGACCCAGTTCGACACGCTGAAGAACGCCGAGGACATCACCACCAACCAGGCGACCGGCCGCCGCTACCGCGAGCTGATCATCAACCACGGCGCCCAGACCCTGTCCCGCCAGCCGATCGGCGACGGCAACCCCGTCCTCAAGGACGTGCGGGTGCGGCAGGCCATCGCCCGCGCCCTGGACCCGCAGACCCTGGTGGACAAGGTGCTCGGCGGCTACGGCCAGCCCGGCGGCGGCATCGTGCCCGCCTCCTTCCCGGCCTACCACTGGGAGCCCTCGCCGGGCGAGCGCTACACCTTCGACCCGGCGGCCGCCAACGCCCAGCTCGACCAGGCCGGCTACCCGCGCGGCGCCGACGGCACCCGCATCGGCCCGGACGGCAAGCCGATCGAGCTGCGGCTGCTCGGCCGCGCCAGCGAGGACTTCGCCCAGCGCGCCTCCGACTACGTGGTCAGCTGGCTCGGCGCCATCGGCATCAAGGCCACCAAGCAGCTGGTCTCCGACAACGAGGTCGACGAGCGCACCAACGACGGCAACTACGACCTGGCCTTCTCCGGCTGGGGCACCAGCCCCGACCCGGACTACATCCTGTCCAAGCAGACCTGCGCCGCCCTGCCCGCCGTGGCCGGCAGCAGCAGTAGCACCGCGTTCTTCTGCGACCCCGAGTTCGACCGCCTCTACGCCGCCGAAAGCACCGAGTTCGACCCGGCCAAGCGTGCCGACCTGGTCAAGCAGGCCCAGGCCCGCTACTACAACCAGGTGCCCAGCATCGTGCTGGACTACGACAACGTGCTCGAGGCCTACCGGTCGGACAACTTCGCGAGCTTCACCAAGCAGCCCGCCGGCACCGGCCAGATCATGGAGCAGAGCGGCTACTGGGGCTTCTACGGCGCGACCCCGGCCGAAGGCGGCTCGTCCGCCGCCGGTGGCCTGTCCGCCGGCGCCTGGATCGCCATCGGCGCCGGGGTGGTGATCGCGCCGGCCATCGCGGGCACCGCCGCCGGGCGGCGCCGCAAGTCCGCCGACGACCAGGAGTAGGCGTGACGAACGCGGTCTCCACCGCCGCGGCGGAGCTCGACGAGCCCCGCCGCGGCACGGGCACGGCCCGGTTCCTGCTCGGCAAGCTCGGCGGCGCGATCGGCAGCCTGCTGCTCGTGGTCGCGCTGGGCTTCCTGCTGTTCCGGATGATCCCCGGCGACCCGGTCACCACCCTGACCCGGGACCGGCCGACCAGCCCGGACCAGCTGGCGCAGCTGCGGGAGCGGCTCGGCGTGAACAAACCGCTGTACCAGCAGTTCCTGGACCACCTGGGCGGGCTGCTGCGCGGCGACCTGGGCACCTCCTACGGCTACAACCGGCCGGTGAGCGCGCTGATCGGGGAGCGGATCGGCCCGACCCTGCTGCTCGTCGGCACCGCCACCGTGCTGGCCGTCGCGCTCGGGCTGTGGCTGGGCGTGCGGGCGGCGCGGCGGCGCGGCAGCCTGTTCGACCGCACCCACACCGGCATCGCGCTGACCCTGTGGTCGATGCCCCAGTTCTGGCTGGGCCTGCTGCTGCTCATCGCCACGCAGGGCGTGTTCCCCAGCGGCGGCATGCGTTCCCCGGACACCTCGCCGGAGTTCTTCCCGCAGCTGCTCGACGTCGCCCACCACCTCGCGCTGCCGTGCGTCACGCTGCTCGCGGTGATCTACGCCCAGTACATGCTGGTGATGCGCTCGTCGCTGCTGGGCGAGATGAACGCCGAATACCTCACCACCGCCCGCGCCAAGGGCCTGCGCGAGGACCTGGTGCGCCGCCGCCACGCGGTGCCCAACGCGCTGCTGCCCACGGTGACGCTGGTGTTCCTGCAGTTCGGCCTGGTGGTGTCCGGCACCGTCACGGTCGAGACGGTGTTCTCCTGGCCCGGGCTGGGACTGCTCACCTACGAGGCGCTGCGGGTGCCGGACCTGCCGCTGCTGCAAGGAGTCTTCGTGGTCATGGCCGGCTCGGTCATCGTGATGAACCTGATCGCCGAGGTGCTCTACCGCGTGCTCGACCCCCGGGTGCGTGCCCAGTGACCGCCCCGGCCGCGATCGCCTGGCAGCGCCGCCGTGCCGCGGCCGCCGCCGTGTGGCGCGAGTTCGCCGCCGACCGCGGCGGCCTGGCCGGCCTCGGCGTGCTCGTGCTGGTGGTGCTGCTGGCCGTGCTGGCGCCGGTGATCACCGACCCGGCCGGGCTGGACGTGGTCAACGCCGCCGGAAAGCCCTTGCAGCCGCCCAGCGGCGAGTTCCCGCTCGGCACCGACATCGACGGCCGCTCGGTCCTGCTGCTCACCCTGTGGGGCGCGCGGGTGTCGCTGCTGGTCGGGTTCGCCGCGACGATCCTGTCGGTGCTGATCGGCACGATCGTCGGCATCGCCGCCGCCCACTTCGGCGGCTGGGTCTCCGGCCTGCTGATGCGGTTCACCGACTTCTTCCTGGTGCTGCCCTCGCTGGTGCTGGCGATCGCGCTGTCCACCGTGCTGCCGCACGGCGTGCCGACGATCATCGTCGCGGTCGGCGTCACCTCCTGGCCCACCACGGCCCGGCTGGTGCGCGCGCAGACCCTGACCATCGAGTCCCGCCCCTACATCGAGCGGGCCCGCGCCCTGGGCGGCGGGCACCTGCACGTCATCGGCAAGCACGTGCTGCCCGGGGTGCTGCCGCTGGTGCTGGCCAACACCACCCTCGTGGTGGGCAACTCGATCATCGCCGAGTCCACGCTGTCCTTCCTCGGCCTCGGCGACCCCACCGCGCCGTCGTGGGGCCAGATGCTGCAACGCGCCCTGTCCTCGGGCGCGGTCACCGGCGGAGCGTGGTGGTACCTGATCCCGCCCGGCCTGGCGATCGTGGTGATCGTGCTGTCGTTCACCCTCGCCGGCCGCGCGCTGGAGACGGTGCTCAACCCGCGGCTGAAGGGGGAACACGCGTGAGCCTGCTGGAGATCAAGGACCTGCGCGTCTCCTACCGCGACGTCGACGCGGTGCGCGGTGTGAACCTGACGCTCGCGCCGGGGGAGACCCTCGGCGTGGCCGGGGAGTCCGGTTCGGGCAAGTCCACGGTCGCGATGAGCGTGCTGCGGCTGCTGCCCAGATCCGCGCGCGTCACCGGCGAGATCCTGCTCGACGGCGAGGACGTCACCACCATGCGCTGGGGACACCTGCGCGCGGTGCGCTGGGCCAAGGCGTCGGTGGTGTTCCAGGGCGCCATGCACGCGCTCAACCCGGTCCGCACTATCGGCGACCAGATCGCCGAGCCGATCCGGCTGCACGACCCGTCCGCGGCCGACGTGGACGCGCGGGTCGCGGAACTGCTCGAATCGGTGGACCTGCCCCCGTCCCGCGCCGGGGCGTATCCACACGAGCTGTCCGGCGGGCAGAAGCAGCGCGTGATGATCGCGATGGCCCTGGCCTGCCGCCCGCGCCTGATCATCGCCGACGAGCCGACCACCGCGCTCGACGTGATCGTGCAGGCCCAGGTGCTCGACCTGCTGAGCCGCCTGGTCGCCGAGCACGGCCTCGGGCTGGTCATGATCAGCCACGACCTGTCCGTGCTCGCCGCGACCTGCTCGCGCATCGCCGTGATGTACCGCGGCGAGATCGTCGAAGAAGGCCCGTCGCAGGAGGTGATGCGCACGCCGGAGCACGAGCACACCCGCGCGCTGGCGGCCGCGTTCCCCACCGTCGGCGACCCGGCCGCCCGGTTCGCGCCCGCGACCACCGCGCCGCTGCCGCCGGAACCGGACACCCCGCCCCCGCCGGACGTGCTGCTGGCCGCGGAGAACCTGCGGGTCACCTTCCGCGACCGCCGCGGTGCCCGCATCGACGCCGTCGCGGGGGTGGACCTGCAGGTGCGGCGCAACGAGATCGTCGCGCTGGTCGGCCAGTCCGGCTCCGGCAAGACGACCCTGGCCCGCACGCTGCTGGGGTTGCAGAAGCCCACCTCGGGCGTGGTCCGCTACGACGGTTCGCCCGTGCCCGCCTCGGGCGCCGCGCTCAAGGCCTACCGGCGGCACGTCCAGCTCGTGCTGCAGGACCCGGCCAGCGCGCTGAACCCGCGCCACACCGTCTACGAGGCGGTCGCCGAGGGACCGCGCATCCACCGCCTGCCCGGCGACGAGCGGCAGATCGTGACCGAGGCCCTGGAGGCCGCGGAACTGCGCCCGGCCGCGCACTTCCTGCACCGGCTGCCGCACGAGCTGTCCGGCGGGCAGCGGCAGCGCGTGGTGATCGCCGGCGCGCTCGCGCTACGGCCCGGGGTGCTCGTCGCCGACGAGCCGGTCGCGTCGCTGGACGCCTCGGTGCGCGGCGAGATCCTCGGGCTGCTGCTGCGGCTGCGGCGCGAACTCGGCCTGGCCGTGCTGGTCATCACCCACGACCTCGGGCTGGCGTGGAACATCGCCGACCGCGTGGCCGTGATGTACCGGGGCGAGCTGGTCGAGGTCGGCACCGTGGAGGAGGTCCTGCTCGACCCGAAGCACCAGTACACGCGCTCCCTGCTCGCGGCGCTGCCCGGCGGCACGACACGCGAGTCCTTACCGTCCTGAATGCCCGCAAGTCAAGGAAATGACGTTCCCGGCGGGAACCCGCAGGGGAACGGTGTGTAATCTCCGTGGACGAAATGGCGACCACCACTGACCCCGCTCCCGGGGCGCCCGCGCGGGCGCACCCGGCCGCGCGCGTGCGCGTGCCCTCGCGGTTCCCGTACCGCACGATCGCGATGGGCACCCTCGGCAGTCTCCTGCTCCTCATCGGCGCGCTCGGGGCCGGCGGCATCCTGATCCGCGACCCCGTCCTCGGGCACGGCCCGCTGTCCTGGGTCCGCTACGGGCACGGGCAGATGCTCGCCAACGCGGTGCTCTACGGCGGGTTCGCGCTCGTGGTGTGGGCGTGGGTCCGGCTGGGCCGCTACATGCTCGCCGGGCGCATCGGCAGCAGGCCGATCCTCGTCGCCGCCGCGTGCTGGATGGCGCCGCTGCTGATCTCGCCGCCGCTGTTCACCCGCGACGTGTTCTCCTACCTCGGGCAGGGCGCCCAGCTGCTGCACGGGCTCGACCCGTACGCGCACGGCCCGGCCGAGCTCGAGGTGCTGCGCGACGTCGTGCAGAACGTGCACCCGGTCTGGCAGACCACCCCGGCGCCCTACGGCCCGCTGTTCCTGCTGATCGCCAAGGGTGTCGTGGCGCTGACCGGCGACAACGTGATCGCCGGGGTCATCGTGACCCGCCTGGTGCTGCTGATCGGGCTGGCGATGATGCTGTGGGCGCTGCCGCGGCTGGTGCGTCACCTCGGCGGCAAGCTGCCGATCACCGTGTGGCTCGCGGTCGCCAGCCCGATGACCGTCATCCACCTCGTCGGCGGCCCGCACAACGACCTGCTGATGCTCGGCTTCCTCACCATCGGCGTGCTCGCCGCGCTGGAACGGAAGCACGCGGTCGCGATCGTGCTGGTCACCATCGGCATGCTGATCAAGCCGACCGCGGCGGTCGCGCTGCCGTTCCTGGTGTGGGTGTGGGCCAACCACCTGCCGCACCCCAGCCGGGTCCGCAACTTCTTCCAGGCCGGCGCGATCTCGGTCGGCCTGTTCGGGATCGTGTTCGTGGCCGGCACCTGGGTGTCGCTCGGCTCGTTCAACCTCGGCTGGGTCACCGGCCTGCAGGCGCCGACGCTGGTGACGAACTGGCTGAACTTCCCGACCGGGCTGGGGCAGCTGGCGCACACGCTGGTGAACGTGGTGATCACCGTGCCGGAGTCGCCGTTCGTGACGGTGGCGCGCGCGCTGGCGATGCTGACGCTGGCGGCGTTCATGGTGCAGCAGTGGTGGAAGGCCCGGAACGGCGGCAACGAGGCGATCTTCCGGATGGCGATGGCGCTGCAGGACGGCGCGATCCTCGCCCCGCCGACCCTGCCCTGGTACCTGACCTGGGGCTTCGTGATCGCCTCGGCGTTCCCGTGGCGGCGCAGGCACCTGGCGATCGTGGTCGCCGTGGCGTCGTTCCTGGTGCTGGCCTACTACCCGACGGGCGAGCAGGCCCTGTACGACTGGTGGTTCGTCGTGGTGGTCCTGGCGCTGTCGGTCTACGCGGCGGCGTCCCTGCTGCGCCCCGACCCGCTCGGCCTGGTCGGCGCGTGGCGCCGCCAGCCCGAGGTGCCGGACTTCGTCGCGAAGGGCTAGTGCCCGAGTTCGCCGGTGAGCGACATCGTGCCGCCGCCGTCGGAGGCGGCGCTCGACGCCTTCGCCGGGAGGAGAGCCGCGCCGAGCGGCCCCGCGGATCGCTGAAATTCTCACGATGCCGCCCATCGCGTCCCACCATCGAGCGGGTCAACCTCGCGGGGCACCACCCCGGGCCGAGTCGGACAAAGGTTATGTCCAGGTGATGGGCGTCGAAGGCGGGTGGGCGGTCGCCGCGGAATCCGTGGCGGTTGCGGTGCTCGATCTGGTCCGCGGGGTCGGGAGTGACCGCGCGGATGGCCCAGCGGCGCAGGTGGTTGCGGATGGTGCGGGAGTAGGCCTATCGCCGCACACTCGGTCGGGCTGGGTGCGGGGTCAGCCGCCGCCCAGCCGGTGGATCTTGGTGGCGGGCCACCACGGGAGCAGCCGGTGGCATGGTCAGCCGGCTCGATCCCGGATTTCGGGTAGTTCGAATCCAGCCCCGTGGTGGCGGGGATGGTGGTGGCGCGCATCCGGAAACGGCCGCCGGGCCTACCCGTCCGCGCCGGCGGAAAGTCCTCGATCAACGCTCACCGGTCATCCGACAGCACGCCCTAGTGCCCGAGTTCGCCGGTGAGCGACATCGTGCCGCCGCCGTCGGAGGCGGCGCTCGCGCTGCTCGTCAGCGGCTGCCCGTCGACCTCGATCGAGGCGGACAGGTCGTGCTCGCCCGCCGGCTGGATCAGCAGCTCCAGCTGCTGGGTCCCCTCGGCGGGCAGCGTGAAGGTCTTCGTCCACGGCGGGGTGATGCCGTCCTCCTGCACGGAGGTCTTCCCGTCGGCCTTGTACTTGATCCACGCGATCTGCCCGGTGCCGGTCACCTCGTAGACGATGGTGTGCGGCGTCTCCGGCTCGCTGGAGCAGGCCGCCGCCAGCACGAACACCGGCACCATCGCGGCCGCGCGCAAGGTTCTCATGCGCCGATCGTAGGGATCAGGTCACCGCGCCGGGGCCGGATTGGCCGGTTCCTGCCCAGCCGCTCCACCGCGTCACCCGGGTGATCACCACCGGGCCCTCCGGCGGCCGCTCCGCGTACTGCGGGTACTTCGCCACCAGCAGCGGCACCGGCCCGGGCTCCTCGACCGTCGCCGTGCCGTCGGCCCGCGCCCACCACAGCCGGGTCCAGTCCTCGTCGTACTCATCGGCGAGGAAGCTCACCGCGGGGTTGGCCGCGATGTTGGCCAGCCGCCGCAACGCGTGCGTCGACTTCGGCTTGTGGTCGACCGCGAACACGATCTCGTCCCCGGACACCGCGAACGTCACCGGCACCAGGTGCGGCAGCCCGTCCGCGGACACCGTCGCCAGCCGCGCCACCCGCGCCGCCGCGAAGCGCGCCCGCGCCTCCGCCGCATCAAGCCGCACCCGTCACCACCCGCAGCCCGGCCGTGTCCAGCACCGCCGAGACCCCGAGCGGCACGGTGAGCGACCCCTCGACGTGCCCGAACGGCACGCCCGCCAGCACCGGCACCCCCAGCGGCGCCAGCCGGTCCAGCATCAGCGCCCGCACATCCGCCGGATCACCACACCGCGTCCAGGTGCCCAGCACGATCCCGGCCACCCCGGCGAACCAGCCGGACCGCAGCAACTGGGTGAGCATCCGGTCCAGCCGGTACACCGGCTCGCTCACGTCCTCCAGCACCACGATCCCACCCGACGCGCCGCCCTGCTCCGGCGTGCCCACGCCGGCGGCGAGCAGGCTCAGGTTCCCGCCGGTCAACCGGCCCCGGGCGGTGCCCGGCACCAGCGCCTCGGTCCCGGGCAGCGTCACCGGTCCCGGCTCCAGCAACGCCCGCCGCAGGTGCTCGCCACCCGCCTCGTCCCAGTAGTCACCCGCGGGCATCGGCGAGAACAGCGTCGGCAGCCCCAGGTGCTCGTGGATCGCCGCGTGCAGGGCCGTCACGTCACTGGACCCGGCGAACACCGTCGGCCCGGCACCGCGCAGCGCGGGCCAGTCGAGCAGGTCCAGCATCCGCTGGGTGCCGTACCCGCCGCGCGCGGCGAGCACCACGTCCACCTCGGGGTCCAGCCACGCCTCGGTGAACAGCTTCGCCCGCGCCGCGTCGGTGTCGGCCAGGTACCGGAAGGGCCGGGACCCCGGCGTGACCAGGTTGTGCACGCGCAGTCCCCACGAGCCGAGCACCGCCAGCGCCCGCTCCAGCCGCTCCGGGGCGACCGGCCCGGCGGGCGCGACCAGGGCGACGGTCGTCACGAGCGCAGCTCCAGTTCCGGCATCCCGGGCGTGGGGAAGCCGAACACCTGCCCGTAGAAGGACAGCTCGGCCTCCAGCGCGGCGATCATCGTCTCCGCCTTGCGGAACCCGTGCTGCTCGCCCTCGAACGTCAGGTAGGCGTGCGGGATGCCGCTGCCGGCGAGCGCGGCCACGAACCGGTCGGCCTGCTCGGGCGGGCAGATCTGGTCCTCCAGCCCCTGCAGTAGCAGCACCGGCCCGGCCAGGCGGTCGGCGTGCCGCAGTGGGGACCGCTCGACGTAGCGTTCCCGGGTCTCCGGCAGCGGCCCGACCAGGCCGAGCACGTAGCGGGACTCGAAGTCGTGGGTCTCGCCGCCGTCGCCGGTCCACCCGGCCAGGTCGAGGATCGGGTACTTGATCGTCGCCGCCCGGTAGGTGGTCACGCTCGTCATCGACGCCGCCGAGGTGTAGCCGCCCGCGCTGCCGCCGGGCGCCGCGAGCCGCGCCGGATCGGCGGTGCCCTCGGCCGCCAGTGCTTCGGCGACGGCGGCGCAGTCCCGCACGTCGACCACGCCCCACTGTTCGCGCAGCCGTTCCCGGTAGGCGCGGCCGTAGCCGACCGAGCCGCCGTAGTTGACCGCGACGATCCCGATGCCGCGGCTGGTGAAGTAGGCGAAGTCCAGGTCGAGGTCGCCGGACACGCGGCCGGTGGGCCCGCCGTGGACGTGTACCAGGTAGGGCGGGCGTTCGCCGCCGGGGCCGGTGAAGCCGGGGTTGGTGGGCGGGTAGACGTAGGCCGGGATCGGCACACCGTCCGGGCTCAGGAACGTCCGCTCCCGCGGCACCGGCAGGTACTCCGCCGGCGGCAGCGGGTGGGTGGGCGCGGTCAGCTCGGTCACCGTGCCGCTGCCCAGGTCCACGTGCACGACGGCGCTCTCGTGGCGCGGTCCGGCGGCGATGCCCGCGACCCCGTTCCCGTGCCGGGCCAGCGTGGCCGTCCAGCTGGTCAGGTGCTCCGCGACCGGCGTGACCGTCCCGGCGTGCTCGTCGAGCACGGCCAGCCGCCCCGAGTCGAGCACCGCGTGACGGCCGCCGCCCAGCGGCACGAACCAGTTCGCCCCGATCTTCCACAGCGGCCCGCCCAGCTCGCGCTCGCCCGGGGCGAGCGCCACCGTCGTGCCGTCGAGCCCGATCCGGTGCAGGTTCCACCAGCCGTCCGGGTCCATCAGCGCGAGCAGCGTGCCCGCGTCCGCCCACTCCACCTGGCAGACCGACACGCCCGGCCCGCCGGCGAGGACCCGGTGCGGGCCGAACCCGCCGGGCCGCACCTCGGCCACGCACAGCTGCGTGGAGTCCCACGGCATGTCCGGGTGGTCCCAGCCCAGCCACACCGCGTGCCGCCCGTCCGGGGACAGCTGCGGCGCGGTCAGGAAGTGGTGGCTGGCCCCTAGTGACACGACCTCGCCGCCGGACAGCGACACCAGATCGCGGCGGATGTCGGTGCGCCGCGGCCCGGTGCTCGTCTCCCGCACCGCCCACACCGCACCGTCCGGGCCGGGACGCAGATCGCCGAACCGGACACCCTGCGGCATGTGCGGCTCCGGTGTGACCGGAACCACCTCGCCGCTGTCCAGGTCGCGCGCGTGGACCCGCTGGTCGTCCCAGTGGGTGAAGAACAGCGTCCGGCCGATCACCAGCCACGGCCGCCCGCCGTACTCGTGCACCCGGTTCCGCGCGTTCCACGGCGCGGGCAGCATCTCCTCCGCGCCGTCCTGACCAGCGCGGACCAGCGTCAGCCTGCCGCTCTCGGCGGGGCGGGCCTCGGCCCACCAGACGGTGCCGCCGACGACGTCGAGCCACTGCGCGCCATCGGCCGCAGCGGCGACGTCGGCGGCGGAGATGGGGGAGGTCCAGGTGCCGTACGGCGCGGTTTCAGCCACCGCCGCACTCTAACTAAGATGCAAGCGGGGGCGGCGGATGCCGATCATGAAACAGTGGCATAGGGTCGGGGGTGCCATGGCTCGTGTAATCCACGTCTTCCGCCAGCCCGACCGGTTCGTCGCAGGGACCGTCGGGGAACCGGGCGACCGCACTTTCTACCTGCAGGCCACCGAGGACGTCCGCACGGTGAGCGTGACGATCGAGAAGCAGCAGGTGCAGGTGCTCGCCGAACGCCTGTCCTCGCTGCTGGAGGAGATCGTCGCGCGCTTCGGCGCCGAGGTGCCCGAGACCGTGCCCGACGACCTCGTCGACGTCGATCCGCTCGAGGTGCCGGTCGAGGAGGAGTTCCGGGTCGGCACGATGGGCCTGGGCTGGGACGCCGAAACCAGCGCGGTCGTGATCGAGCTGCTCGCGATGACGGAGGGCGAGGTCGACGAGACCGTCGTGCTCGACGACACCGAGGAGGGCCCGGACGCGGTGCGCGTGTTCCTCAGCCCGGCCGCGGCGCGGGCGTTCGCCGAGCGCGCCGACCGGGTGGTGCGGGCCGGACGCAAGCCGTGCCCGCTGTGCGGCGAGCCGCTGGACCCGGAGGGCCACATCTGCCCGCGGCAGAACGGCTACCGGCGCAACACCGACCTGGCCGACGAGAGCTAGACGTGGCCCCACCGGTCGGCCCCGCCGATCCTCACGCCAGGGAGTTGCTGACCCGCGGCCGCCTGACCGTCGAAGGCCGCCTGGTCGACGCCTCCAACGTCACCCTGTTCTGCTCGGTGGAGCTGGACGGCCTCGCCGCGCAGGCGGTGTACAAGCCGGTGTCCGGGGAGCGGCCGCTGTGGGACTTCCCGGACGGCACGCTGGCCGGCCGCGACCACGCCACCACCCTGCTGTCCGAGGCGGCCGGGCTGGGCAGGGTGCCGCCGACCGTGCTGCGCGACGGGCCGTTCGGCGAGGGCATGGTGCAGCTGTGGGTGGAGACCGGCGACGAGGAGCTGATCGACGTCCGGTCCCCGAAGGACGTGCCGGACGACTGGCGCATCGTGCTGCACGCCCACGACCGGTCCGGGGAGCCCGCGGTGCTCGCGCACGCCGACCACCCGGGCATGCGGGACCTGGCGGTGCTGGACATCATCGCCAACAACACCGACCGCAAGGGCGGCCACGTCCTGGTCGGCACGGACGGCACCGTGTACGGCGTCGACCACGGCATCTGCCTGCACGCCGAGCCCAAGCTGCGCACGGTGCTGTGGGGCTGGGTGGGCGACCCGCTGCCCGGCGAGACCCTGGACAAGCTGCGCGCCCTCCCGGAGAAGATCCGCGGCGACCTGGGCGAGCAGCTCGCGCCGCACCTGACGAAGCTGGAGATCAGCGCGATCGCCGAACGCGCCGAGATGCTCGTGGCGACCGGCGTGTTCCCCGAACCCGGCGACGACTGGCGCGCCATCCCCTGGCCGCTGTTCTGACCGCAGCCACCAATCCGGTGACCGCCCTCACCCGAATTCGTGACGGGCCGGTGCGTGAGCTTCCGCCCTGCCCGGTGTCTGGGCTACTGAAGCGAGTGTGAACCCGGGGAGGCTGTGCATGGGCGGGACGCGGTGACGGCCGGGACCCACCTCGGCGAGGTCCTGGACGACCCGACGCTGGTCGCGCGGGCGCGCGACGGTGACGTGCGCGCCTACGAGGAGCTGGTGCGCCGCTACCAGGGCCGCATGTACCGGCTGGCGCTGCGGATGCTGGGCAGCGCCGGGGACGCCGAGGACGTGGTGCAGGAGGTGTTCCTGACCGTGTGGCGGCGGCTGGAGCAGCTCGCCGACGACCGGGCGTTCGTCGGCTGGCTCTACCGGTCGGTCACGAACCGGTGCCTCAACGTCATCCGCGCCCGCCGTCCGGTCACCGACGTCGACCCGGACGACACCGAGACCCGCCGCGGCGACGCCCGGCCCGAGCGCGCCGCCGAGGTGAGCGCCCAGATGGCCGCCCTGACCACCGCGCTGGCCGGGCTGACGCCGGAGCAGCGGGCCTGCTGGCTGCTGCGCGAGGTGCACGGCCGGTCCTACGAGGAGATCGCGGAGGCCGTGTCGACCTCGCCCACCGCGGTCCGCGGGCGCATCGCGCGAGCCCGTGCGCAACTGGCGGAGGTGATGCAGCCATGGCGCTAGACCAGACCACCCACGACCTGCCCTGCGGCCGGTCGCTGGAGGACGTGTGGGACCGCCTCGACGCGGTCACCGACCACGACCTGACCTGCCCGCACTGCTCGACCGCGCGCGGCAGCCTGCTCGCCCTGCGGGAGGCGACCCGCGAGCTGGCGGCGGAGGAGACCGAGCCCTCGCGGGACCTGACCGAGCGGATCATGTCCGCGGTCCGCGCCGACGTGCGGCGCCACCGCGGCATGGTGCCGCTGTCCGCGCCGGAGCCCGGCACGCTCGAGGTGAGCGAGCAGGCGGTCGCGGCCGTGCTGCGGTTCGCCGCCGACGAGATGGACGGCGTCCGCGCCCGCCGCTGCCGGGTCACCACGGCCGGGCTGGACGCCGACGGGCGGACGCGGATCGAGGCCGAGCTGACGATCGCCATCGCCTACCGCGACGACCTCGCCGACGTGCTGACGCGGCTGCGGGACCGGGTCGGCGCCGCGTGCTCGTCCGGGATCGGGGTGCGGCTGGTGCGGCTGGATCTGACGGTCGACGACTTCTACGACCGGTGAGAGGGGGAACTGGTGCACGTCGAGTGGATCGTCGAGGACGCTGTGGTGGCGTCGGTGGCCGCGCACGCCGCGCGGTCGGTGCCGGGCGTGGCCCGGCTGGAGCCGGGTGTGGCGGGGCTGGTGCGCGGCTGGGGCCGCACCCGGTGGCAGCAGGTCAAGGGGCTCACGCCGGCGCCCGCGGACGGGGTGAGCGTCCGGCGCGCCGGGGACGACGTCGAGGTGTGGGTGGGCATCGCCACCCGCGCCGGGGCGCAGGCGGCCGCGGTCGCCAGGGCGGTGCAGCGCGAGGTGCGCGCCCGGCTGACCAGGGACACCGGGGTGCGGCCCGGTCAGGTGTCGGTGACCGTGCTGGACATCGAACGATGACCCCGCGCGCCGAGCGGGTCGAGGCGATCCTGACCGCGTTGTCCGAAGTGGACGGCCTGCGCCCGGCCGCGCCGGCGGTGCGGCCGGTGGCGTCGTGGAACCCGGCCGCGCTGGCGGTCGACCTGACCCCGGAACTCGTGCGGGTGCGCCTGGTCGCCACCGCGCTGCCGCTGCCGCCGCGGCTGCGGCTGGCCGGGGACGCGGTGGCGAAGGCCCTGGTGGGAAGTGCGTACGCGGACGCGGACATCCGGCTCGTGGTGACCGATGTGGACGGATCCGCGTTCGGCGCGTGACGTTGCCGTCGCAGCGGTGTCGGAGAAGTGGGAACACCAACCGGAAAGGGGACGAACGATGAGCAGTGGAACCGAGGAGAAGGCCACCGCGGTGCGCAAGGCGCCGGAGAGCTCGCTGGTGACCAGCCAGGGCACCACCACGATCGCGAGCACGGTGGTGCAGAAGATCGCCGGGCTGGCGGCGCGGGAGATCCCGGGCGTGTACGACCTGGGCGGCGGCGCGGCGCGGGCGTTCAACGCGCTGCGCGAGCGCATCCCGGGCGCCAGCGGCAGCGTCGGCCAGGGCGTGTCGGTCGAGGTCGGGGAGAAGCAGGCCGCGGTGGACCTGCAGATCGTGGTCGAGTACGGGGTGTCCATCGCCGACCTGGCGCAGGCGGTGCGGGCCAACGCGATCGGCGCGATCGAGCAGATGACCGGCCTGGAGGTCGTCGAGGTCAACATCACCGTCAACGACGTCCACCTGCCCGGCGACGACGAGCCGGGCGACGGCGCGGCCGCGCGGGTGCAGTGACATGAACGCCACGATCGCCGGTCTGCTGACCGGGCTCGTGCTCGGCCTGGCGGCCGCGTTCGGCGGGTTCGGGGCGTTCCTGATCGTCGCCGTGCTGGGCGGGCTGGGCCTGCTGGCGGGCCGGGTGCTGGACGGCAAGCTCGACCTGTCCCAGTTGACCGGCCGCGAGCGGAGGTGAGCCGGTGACCGTCGAAGCGCCGGAGCGGCGCGGCACCACGGTCGTGGCCGACCGGGCGGTGCAGCGCATCGCCGAGCAGGTGATCAGCGGGATGGAGGGCGTGGGCGGGTCCGCCCGCCGGGTGCTCGGGGTCGCCCTGGGCACCGGCGATCCGGAGCAGCCGGCCAACGTCACCGCGCGGGTGCGGGACGGCCGGGTCAGCCTGGCCGTGGAACTCTCGGTCGGCTACCCGGCCCCGATCGCCCGCACCACGCGGGCGGCGCGGGAACGGCTGGTCCGGAAGGTCGGCGAGCTGACCGGGCTGGTCGTGGAGCGGGTGGACATCACGGTGACCGCCCTGCACAGCGACCGGTCGCGGGAGAGGAGCGTGGCATGATCCGCCGGTCCCGGCGCAGCCTCGCGGCCACGCTGGTGGCACTGGCCGGGCTGATCGCGTGTGCGCTGGTGGCGACCAGCGCGGTGCAGCTCCTGCTGGGTGAGCGGCCGGTGCTGGACTACGACGCCGTCGCCGCCCGGCTGCACGCCACCCGCTGGGAAGCGCTTCCCGTGGCGATCGGCGGGGGCGTGCTGGCCGCGGTGGGACTGGTGGTGCTGCTGGCGGCGGTCCTGTCCGGCCGCGCGCTCGTGCTGCCCCTGTCGGGGGGAGGCAGCGCGCCCGTCAAGGCCGGCGCGAGCCGCCGCAGCATCACCGGCAGCCTGCGCTCGGCGGCCGAGTCGGCCGACGGGGTGGAGGCGGCGAAGGTGCGGCTGAGGTGGCGCAGCGTCACCGCGAAGGTGCGTGGCAGCCGGCTGGCCGCGGACGACGTGGCCACCCAGGTGCGGCGGGCGATGGAGGACCAGCTGGACCGCATCGCCCCGGCCCGGCGGCCGCGGGTGAAGGTGCGCGTGAGGAGCACGGCATGACCAGCCTGAACCGTCCCGCCCGGCTCAACCGGGCCCTGCTCGCGCTGACCGGGCTCGTCCTGCTCGCCGCGGGCGGGTTCGCCCTGGCCACCTCGCTCGGCTGGCTGCGGCTGCTCGGCCGCGACCAGCCGCTGGTGCCGGGCGACGACCGGCCCGCGACGTGGGTGCTGTACGTGACCGTGGTCGTCGCGGTGGTGCTGGGGCTGCTGTTCCTGCGGTGGCTGGCCGCGCAGGTGATGCGCCGCCCGAAGACGCAGACCTGGCGGCTGGAGGACGATCCGGCCCGTGGCGTCACGAAGCTGGCGGCGGACGCGGCGGTCGCGCCGTTCGAGTCGGAGATCGCGGCGTACCCGCAGGTGCGCTCGGCGGACGCGACGCTGTCCGGCACGCCGGACCGGCCCACGCTGCTGGTGACGGTGACCGCCGAGCCGGGCACGGACCTGACGGCACTGCGGGAGCACATCGTCACCGACGGCGTGGCGCGGTTGCGGCAGGCGCTGGACCTGACGGAGCTGCCGACGGTGATCGAGTTCCGCATCGCCGCCGAGGCGGCCGCGCGGGTGATCTAGGCGATCGCCGCGGGTTGCTGGGCGTCGTAGGCGTGGCGGGCCGCGGCGATCTCGACCCGGTACTTCTCCGCCCACGACGTCAGGCTGAGCAGCGTCTGATGCAGCTCGCGCGCCATGTCGGTGAGCGTGTACTCCACGCGCGGCGGCACCGTGGGGTACACGGTGCGCACCAGCAGCCCGTCGCGCTCCAGCTTGCGCAGCGTCAGCGTCAGCATGCGGCGGCTGATGCCCTCCACCTCGCGCTCCAGCTCGGTGAAGCGGACCGGGCCGTGCGCGGCGGTGACCAGGATGCCGATCGCCCACTTGCCGGCGACGTGATCGAGGACCTCGACGATCGGGCACGCCTCGGTGACCGGGGAAGCGGTGTCAGCAGCCATACCCCGATGGTTCCACGTCCGCCCCTCGGTTACCACCCGTTCTCCATGGGGATCGTGACCCGCATCACAGCACCACCGGCGGGACCAGGAGTGGTACATCGGTGTTCCTCTGGCACAGGGAACTGCCTTCTTCCGGCCACGGTTACGGGCTCACATGATGGCCCCAGTAACAAATCGTGCCCCTTTGGAGGTCAAGGCCATGTCCCTCGATCAGCCCGCAGGACGGTCGCGGTGGCTCGCGCTCGCCGTGCTGTCCGCGCAGACGCTGATGATCGTGCTCGACCAGACGATCGTGAACGTCGCCCTGCCCGCCATCCGCGACGACCTCGGCTTCACGCCGTCGAACCTGTCCTGGGTCATCAACGCCTACCTGATCCCCTTCGGCGGGCTGCTGCTGCTCGCCGGGCGCCGCTGTCGCGTGGCCGGCCGCCGCCGCGTCTTCCTCGCCGGGATGGTCGTGTTCACGCTGGCCTCGCTGCTGGCCGGGCTCGCCTGGAACCCGGAAACCCTGATGGCCGCGCGGTTCCTGCAGGGCGCCGGCGGCGCCGCCTCGACCGCGGTCGCGCTGGGCATGGTCGTCCGGCTGTTCCCGGAACCGGCGGAACGCGCGAAGGCGCTGGGCACGTTCAGCTTCGTGCAGGCCGCGGGCGGCTCGATCGGCAGCATCGCCGGCGGTGTGCTCACCCAGGCGCTGAGCTGGCACTGGATCTTCCTGATCAACCTGCCGATCGGCCTGGTCGCCGGTGCGGTCGCGGTGCGGGTACTGGAGAACGACCGCGGCCTCGGGCTGCGCGCCGGCGCCGACTGGCTGGGCGCCGCGCTGGTGACCGCCGCGCTGATGCTCGGCGTCTACACCATCGTCGAGGTGGAGTCCCACGGCTGGGCCTCGGCGCACACGCTCGGCTTCGGCGCCCTGTCGCTGGTGCTGCTGGCCGCGTTCGGCGTCCGCCAGGCCCGCACCCGGGACCCGCTGCTGCCGCTGCGGATCTTCGCCTCGCGTGGCCTGTCCGGCGCGAACCTGACGATGGCGCTGCTGGTGTCGGCGATGTTCGGGTTCCAGTTCCTGGTCGTGCTCTACATGCGGCAGGTGCTGGGCCTGAGCGCGCAGGCGACCGGGCTGGCGATGGTCCCGATCGCGGGATCGATCGCGGTGGTGTCGCTGGTGGTCTCGCCGCGGCTGTCCACCCGCTTCGGCGACTACAAGGTGCTGCTGGCCGGGCTGGCGCTGATCGGCGCCGGGCTCGCCTGGCTGGCCCGGGTGCCCGCCGACGGCGGCTACGCCACCGACGTGCTCGGGCCGACCGTGGCGATGGGCGTCGGGTTCGGCCTGGCCATGCCCGCGCTGATGGGACTGGGCATGCGCGACGCCGCCGCCGAGGACACCGGCCTGGCCTCCGGCCTGTTCAACACCACACAGCAGGTGGCGGGCGCGCTGGGGCTGTCGGTGCTGGCGGTGCTCGCCGCGACCCGCACCGAGTCGCTGACCGGGGTGCGCCCGGAGGAGGCGCTCACCTCCGGCTACCACCTCGCCTTCTGGGTGGGCACCGGTCTCGTGGCGGCCGCCTTCGCCGCGGCCGCGCTGATGCTGCGCCCCGGCGTGGCGGCGCGACGAACCGGTGAATCCGGCGCTACCGTCGCGGATCGTGCGCTCCCACAGCTATGACGACATCCTCGCCGGCCCGCGCAGACGCAAGATCCCCGAGGTCGTGGCGGAGCGCGGGCTGGTGGTCGAGGAACCGGGAAGCGGTTTCTGCGGCGCGGTGGTCCGGTTCGAGCACGGGAACGTGGTGCTGGAGGACCGCCACGGCCGCCACCGCGTGTTCCCCCTGGCACCCGCCGGGTTCCTGCTCGAAGGCAAGCCGGTGACGCTGGTACGGCCGAAGGCCGCGCCGCCGTCACCGGCTTCGGCGCGTTCGGCGTCGGGGTCGGTGAAGGTGCGGGGGCTGCGGGCCCGCACCGCGCGCGACTCGCGCATCTGGGTCGAGGGCAAGCACGACGCCGAACTCGTGGAACGCGTGTGGGGGCACGACCTGCGCGTCGAGGGCGTCGTCGTGGAGCCGCTGGACGGCGTGGACGTGCTGGCCGAAGCGATCGAGGAGTTCGGCACCGGTCCCGGGCGGCGGCTGGGTGTCCTGGTCGACCACCTGGTGCCGGGCAGCAAGGAATCCCGCCTGGTGAACGCGATCCGCGACCAGCACGTGCTGGTCACCGGCCACCCCTACGTCGACGTGTGGCAGGCGGTGAAGCCGTCCGCGGTCGGCATCCGCCAGTGGCCCTCGGTGCCGCGCGGCACGCCGTGGAAGGAGGGCGTGTGCGCGGCGCTGGGCTGGGGCGAGACCTACGAGGGCTGGCAGCGCGTGCTGGCCGCGGTGAGCAGCTACCGCGACCTGGAGACGCCGCTGATCGGCGCCGTCGAGCGGCTGATCGACTTCGTGACCGACCCGGAAGGCTGAATCCGGCAGGTCACACCGAGATCACTTCGGGTCGTCCGCTGGTCGCGAGCGGTCACTTTCTGCCACGATGGGCGCATGACACCGGCGCTCGTCTGGCTGATCGTCGCCATCGTCCTGATGGCCGCCGAAGTGCTGTCCGGCGACTTCTTCCTGCTGATGCTCGGCCTCGGCGCGTTGTTCGGGGCCGGCGCGGCCCTGATCACCGGCAACATCGTCATCGACGCGGTCGTGTTCGCGGTCGCGTCCGGGGCGCTGATCCTCCTGGCCCGGCCCGCGCTCAAGCGCCGGTTCCTGACCGGGACGGGTCACCGCACCAACACCGAGGCCCTGATCGGCGCCAGGGCCGTGGTCGTGTCCGTTGTGGACGGCGACTCCGGGCGTGTCAAGCTGGCCGGCGACGTGTGGTCCGCACGGTCCGTCGCCGACGGTCAGCGAATCGAACCCGGCACGACCGTGACCGTGGTAGAGATAGCGGGCGCCACGGCCGTGGTGGCGCCCGAGCCGTAACCACAACCCACATACCGGGAGAGCGATCTTGGGAACCGCAGCGATCATTGTTGTCGCGGTCATCGCCCTGTTCGTGATCGTGACGATCGCGAAGGCGATCATGGTGGTCCCGCAGGCCCAGGCCGCGGTGATCGAGCGGCTGGGCAGATTCAAGTCGGTCGCCTCGCCCGGCCTGAACTTCCTGGTGCCGTTCCTGGACAAGGTGCGGGCCCGCATCGACCTGCGCGAGCAGGTCGTGTCGTTCCCGCCGCAGCCGGTGATCACCGAGGACAACCTGACGGTGTCGATCGACACGGTCGTCTACTTCCAGGTGACCGACGCGCGCGCCGCGGTGTACGAGATCTCCAACTACATCGTCGGTGTCGAGCAGCTGACCACCACGACGCTGCGCAACGTGGTCGGCGGCATGACGCTGGAGCAGGCGCTGACCTCCCGCGACCAGATCAACAACCAGCTGCGTGGCGTGCTCGACGACGCCACCGGCCGGTGGGGCATCCGGGTGGCGCGGGTCGAGCTGAAGGCGATCGACCCGCCGCCGTCCATCCAGGACTCGATGGAGAAGCAGATGCGCGCCGACCGGGAGAAGCGCGCGATGATCCTCAACGCCGAAGGTCAGCGGGAAGCGCAGATCAAGACCGCGGAGGGGCAGAAGCAGTCGCAGATCCTCGCGGCGGAGGGCGCCAAGCAGGCCACGATCATGGCGGCCGAGGCGGAGCGGCAGTCGCGGATCCTGCGGGCGCAGGGTGAACGCGCGGCCCGGTACCTGCAGGCGCAGGGCCAGGCCAAGGCGATCGAGAAGGTGTTCGCGGCGGTGAAGGCGGGCAAGCCGACGCCGGAGGTGCTGGCTTACCAGTACCTGCAGACGCTGCCGCAGATGGCGCAGGGCGACGCGAACAAGGTGTGGCTGGTGCCCAGCGACTACGGCAACGCGCTGCAGCAGTTCGCCCGCGCGTTCGCCAAGCAGGACGCCGACGGCGTGTTCCGGTACGAGCCGGCCGAGAACGACGGCGCCGAGCCGCCCACCCTGGACGACGAGGAGGTCGCCAGCTGGTTCGACACCTCCACGGACCCGCGGATCGCCGAGGCGGTGCGCGAGGCTGAGGCGGTGGCGCGCCAGGAGGTGCCCGGGCCGCTGTCGCACCAGCCGCAGCCGCCGGCTCCGCAGGCGACCAGCGCGCTGCGCGGCACCCCGGTGACCGAGGAGGCGCAGGAGGCCCCGGCGGCCGAACCGCCCGTCCAGCCGGAACCGCCCGCGCTGTCCCCGCCGACGACGCCGCAGTTCCCCGCGGCCGGCGGACAGCAGGGCCAGCTGCCGACCCGCAGCCCGGGCCAGCACTACGGCACCCCGCCACGGCCCCCGTACCCGCCGCAGCAGCCGCCACCCGCGGCGCCGCAGCAGTAGGCGCTTTCCGAGGGGCCGCACCGGATCCGGTGCGGCCCCTTTCGCTTCTCGGTCGCGGCCGGGGTGCGCATCCCCACCAGGACGGCGGGCACGGACAGGGAACCGATGAGCTGGCGGGTGCTGTGGCAGGCCCGCGCGGGTGCCGCCGTGCGCGGGCGAGCCGGGGCGGGCCGGGCGAGGTTGTGCAGGTAGTCCCGCTGGTCGTCGGTCAGTTCCAGCGCCCTGGCCAGCGGCTCGAGGACCGCCTCCGACGCCTGGTGGCTCTGCCCTTGTTCCAGTCGCGTGTAGCAGGTGACGCTCACGCCCGCGAGCTGGGCCAGTTCCTCCCGGCGGAGCCCGGGAACGCGCCGCGCCCCGTACGAGGCGATCCCGACGTCTGTGGGACCGGCGGGGTCGCGCTCTTCGGCCTGCAGATCGCCGCGGCGCACGGTGCCGAGGTCATCGTCGTCTCCGGCGACGACGCCAAGCTCGCCCGCGCCGAGGACCTGGGCGCCACCCACGGGGTCAACCGGCTCATCCGGGGACTGGGTGGAGGCCGTGTACGAACTCACCCGGGATCGCGGAGCCGACCACATCCTGGAGACCGTCGGCTGCCACCACCTCGCCCGCTCGATCGAGGCAGCCGCGGTCGGCGGGCACATTTCCCTGATCGCCATCCTGGACGGCTACGAGATCTCCGGCCCGTCGCCCACCTGGGGCGCAAGAAGCTGCGCATCGACGGCCTGCAGGCCGGGTATCGGCGGGCGCTGGAGGGCCTCGTCCGCGCGGCCGATCACCTCGCGCTCCGCCCCGTGATCGCGGCCGAGTACGCCCTGTCCGATCTCCCGTCCGCGCTCGCCCACCTCGACCGCGGCGCCTTCGCCGCGGTCGAGGTCCGCACCGCCTGATCCGCCTACCCGGCTGCGGCCGACGGCGTGCGGAACGCCTCCCGGTAGGCGCTGGGCGTCGTGCCGATCGTGCGCGTGAAGTGGCGTCGCAGGGTGGCCGCGGTGCCCGTGCCGACCCGCGCGGCGATGTGCTCCAGCGGCGCGTCGGTGTCCTCCAGGAGGCGTTGCGCCTGCCGGATCCGTTCCAGGTGCAGCCAGTGCAGCGGCGTCAGGCCGGTCGTCGCGCGGAACAGCCGCGTCAGGTGGCGGGGGCTGACGTGGAACCGCGCGGCGAGGGTCGCCACCGTGATCGGCTGGTGGAGGTTCGCGCGCGCCCAGTCCAGCAGCGTGCCCAGGCCGTGCCCGTCCGCGGCGGGCACCGGCGTCTCGATGTACTGGGCCTGGCCGCCCTGCCGGTGCGGGGGAGCGACCAGCCGCCGCGCGACCGCGTTGGCCACCTCGGACCCGAGGTCGCAGCGCAGCATGTGCAGGCACAGGTCGAGCCCGGCGGCCTTGCCCGCCGACGTCAGGATCTGCCCGTTGTCGACGTAGAGCACGTCGGCCACGACCTCGACCGCGGGAAACTCGCGCGCCAGGCGCCCGGCGTGCAACCAGTGCGTGGTGGCCCGCAGCCCGTCGAGCAGGCCGGCCTCGGCGAGCGTGAACGCCCCCGTGCAGATCGACGCGATCCGCGCGCCGTTGCGGTGCGCCTCCCGCAGCAGCGACGCCAGCGCGGGCGACGACGGGGCGGAGGAGTCCTGCAGCGGCGGCACGATCACGGTGTCGAGATCCACCAGGCCCTCCAGCGGGGCGGTGCCGGACCCGCTGACCTGGAGCCAGCCGTCACCGACGTGCGCCCCGGACTCGGCGCACACCACGAACTCGTACCACGGATCGTGCACCTCCGGTCGCGGCGTGCCGAAGACCGAACACGGCGCCCCCAGCTCGAACAGCGAGGTGCCCTCGACGACCACGACGCCCACCCTGGTCATGTCCCAAACTGTACGGCACGTGTCGTTCGGGACGCTCGTGCGCGGACGGCGGCTCGGAAACGATCACCGGCATGACGAAATCCACCACCGCGGCGACCCCGCGTTCCACCGCCGCTCCCGGCGCGGGCGGCCGGGCCTGGCTGGTGGCCGCCTTCGCGATGACGGCCGTCGGCTGGGGCGCCAACCAGTTCGCGCCGCTGCTGTCGCTCTACGAGACCCCGCGGCGGGGTCAGCACCGCCCAGGCGCAGGGCATGTTCGTGCTCTACGCGGTCGGGCTGGTGCCGGGCCTGCTGTTCGGCGGGCCGCTGTCGGACCGGCGCGGGCGGCGGCACATGATGCTCTGGGCACTGGCGCTGTCGGCGGCCGCCAGCGTCGTGCTCGCGGCCGGCGCCTGGTCCACCGCGGTGCTGTACCCGGGCCGGCTGATCGCCGGGGTGGCCAGTGGCGCGGCGTTCAGCTGCGGCACCGCCTGGCTCGGTGAGCTCAGCGCGGGCGCCGCCGGGCGGGTTCCCCGCCGCGCCGCGGTCGCGATGACCTCGGGGTTCGGTCTCGGGCCGCTGGCCGCCGGGCTGCTCGCCCAGTACGCGCCGGCGCCGCTGGTGGCGGTGTACGTGCCGCACATCCTGCTCGCGGTGGCCGCGCTGGTCCTGGCCTGGCGGACTCCGCCGGGCGTCCCCGCGGCTGCCGGCGCGGCGGGCGCGCGGCGGTGCACGCCCGCGTGGCGGCACCGCCGGTTCCTGCTGGTCGTCCTGCCGGTGGCGCCGTGGGTGTTCCTCACGGCCGCGGTCGCGCTGGCCACGCTGCCCGGCAGCGTCGGCGACCTGCTGGGCGATCACGTCATGCTCTTCAGCGGGCTGGTCACGCCGTTGCCCGCGCTGGCCGGTGTGCTGGTCCAGCCGCTCGCCCGCCGTCTGCACGACCGGTCGCGCCTGCTGACCCTCTCCTCGCTCGCCGTGGTGGTGGCCGGTCTGCTGATCGGCGCGGCCGCCGTGGGCACGTCGTCGATCGCGCTCGTCGTGGCCGGCGCGCTGGTGCTCGGCGCCGCCTACGGCGCGCTGATGGTCAGCGGCCTGACCGAGATCCAGCGGCTCGCCGAGCCCGAGCACCTCGGCCGCACGGTCGCGATCTACCAGGCGGCGACCTACGTGGGGTACCTCAGCCCGTTCTTCATCGCGCTGCTGGCCCGGGTCGTCGCGCTGCCGCACATCCTGATCGCCCTGGCCGTGCTCGCGGCGTTGACGGCGCTCTGGACCGGGGCGATCACCCGCACGGAGCCCCGATGACCCCGCCGCCACCCGCCGAGGGGCTGCCCACGCACCTGGGGATCGAACTCGTCGGCGCCTCCGCCGGCCGCACCACCCAGGTGTGGGACGCGACCGTCACGGCCGGCGGCGCCGGCGCCCGGTCGCCCATTTCCGCTGCACCCAGCTGCTGATGACGACGGCGCGGCGGGCGGATGCGACCCTGGACCCATGAACGAAGAGCCCGGGCCCGCCACGCAGCGGCGCCGCCTCTTGTGGGGTTCCGTGCTGGCGACCGTCGTGGCACTGGCGATCCTCGTGCCCGGTCTGATCGGCGCGCTGGGGGCGCGGTCGAACTGGCTGCCCTACGGGATCGCCCTCGCGGTGCTGGCCGCGATCGGCTGGTACCAGTGGCTCAGCGGCGGTAGACCGCGTCGTCGGTGATGTCGGCCCGGGAGCGGTCCTTCAGCAGCGCCACGCAGACGATCGTGACCACCGCCGAGAGCACGACGTAGGCCGCGATCGAGTACGGCGTGCCGGTGGCGTGCAGCAGCCAGGTCGCCAGCAGCGGCGCCGGGCCGCCCGCGAACACCGACGCCAGCTGGTAGCCCAGCCCGGCCCCGCCGTAGCGCAGGTGCGTCGGGAAGCTCTCGCCGATCAGCGCGGCCTGCGGACCGTACTGCATGGCGTGCGGGATCATCGACACCACGATCGCGACGAAGATCAGTACCTCGCCGCCGTTCTTCAGCACCGCGAAGTACGGGAACGCCAGCACCCCGGTCAGCACCGCCCCGGTCAGGTACACCCGTTTGCGGCCGAACCGGTCCGACAGCTGGGAGAACCACAGGATCAGCGCCAGCTCCATCGCCGCGCCGAGCAGGACGGCGTTGAGCACGAACGTCTTCGAGTAGCCGTGCTCGGCGACCACGTACACCAGGACGTAGCTGGTGTAGAGGTAGAACGGCATCTGCTCGGAGAACCGCAGCCCGGCCGAGAGCAGGATCTCCCGCCAGTGGTGTTTCACCGCGTCGGCCACCGGGCTGCGGGAGGTCCGCCGCTGCGCCACGACCTGGGCGAACATCGGGGTCTCCAGGATGCGCAGCCGGATCAGCAGCCCGACGGCGACGAGCAGCAGGCTGGCCAGGAACGGCAGCCGCCAGCCCCACGAGTCGAACGCCTCCTCCGACAGCACCGCGGACAGCAGGGTCATGCCGCCGGTGCCGAGCACGAGCCCGACCGGCACCCCGATCTGCGCGAAACTGCCCAGCAGCCCGCGTTTGCGCTGGTCGCCCCATTCCATGGCGAGCAGCACCGAGCCGCTCCACTCGCCGCCGATCGCGATGCCCTGGATCAGCCGCAGCGTCACCAGGATCAGCGGCGCCGCGACCCCGATGGTCGCCGCGCCGGGCAGCACGCCGACCACCCCGGAGGCGATGCCCATCATCAGCAGCGTGACCACGAGCGTGGTCTTGCGGCCGATCCGGTCGCCCCAGTACCCGAAGATCGCCGCGCCGATCGGCCGTGCCGCGAAGCCGACCGCGTAGGTGGCGAAGGACTGCATCGCCCCGGCGTAGCTCGACGAAGCGGGGAAGAACAGCTGCGGGAAGATCAGCGCCGCGGCCGTGTTGTAGAGGAAGAAGTCGTACCACTCGATGGTGGTGCCGATCGCGCTGGCGAAGGCCGCGCGCCGCACCTGGGTGGACTTCTGGCTGGTCTGCGCCTGGAGAACGGTGTCCGCTTCGTCGCGTCCGAGAACCATGCCGCCGAGCCTCCTGTGATCGGCTTCACTTCCCGGTGAACGATCCCTCACAGGAGTGACGATGTCCAGATCCGGAGGGCGAATCACCACCCGTTGTCCGGTTCCGGCAGGGTTCCCCGCGGCTCACTCCACGGGCAGCAGCACCGGCCGTTTCGCGGAGAGGGTGTCGCCGGAGGACTCGCCCCGCAGGCGGCGCCCGATCCACGGCAGCACGTGCTCGCGGCCCCAGCGCAGGTTCTCCGCGAGCTGCCGCCGCCGGTCGACCAGCTCGCGCGGCCCGAGCGCGGCGGGGGAGAGCCCGTGCGGGCGGCCGAGCACGTCCAGCACGGCGATCGCGACCTCGGCGTGGCCGAGCGCGTTGAGGTGCAGCCGGTCGGCCGACCACAGGCGCCGGTCCCGCAGCTGCCGCATGCCCCACATGTCCACCACGAGCGCGCCGTGCCGGGCGGCGATCACGCGGGTGTGCTCGTTGTAGATCGCGGTGCGGCCGCGCAGCTTGCGGAACACCGGGTCCTCGGCGCCGTCGACCCCGGTGAACAGCAGCACGGTCGCGCCGGTCTTGGCGAGCTGCTCGACGGCGTTCTCGAACCGCGCGGCCAGCGCGTCGATGCCGGCCTTGGGACGCAGCAGGTCGTTGCCGCCGGCGTAGATCGAGACCAGGTCGGGCCGTAGCGCGAGGGCCGGTTCGAGCTGCTCGGCGAGGACCTGGTCGAGCAGCCGCCCCCGGATCGCGAGGTTGGCGTAGCGGAACTCGGGGTCGGCGGCCGCCATCTGCTCGGCCACCCGGTCGGCCCAGCCCCGCACGCCGTTCGGGCGGGCGGGGTCTTCGTCGCCGACGCCCTCGGTGAAGGAGTCGCCGAGGGCCACGAAACGCTTGTACATGCTCAGCACTTTAGGCGACCGGTCCGGGCACCCCGAGAGCACGCGCGACGGCGCCGAGTTTGTCCGGGTTGGCCACGTTGTGCAGGCTGGTGATGCGGCCGTCGGCGTCGAAGTCGAAGGTGACGGTGGCGATCACCCGGTCCGGGCCGCGGAAGACCAGTCCCGGGCCGCCGTTGATCCCGGTCAGCTCCGCGACCATGTCCGCGGGCGCGACGCCCTGGTAGGTGACGGTCCCGATGGCGGCGAACCAGGCAGCCACCGTCTCGGCGCCGGCCACCGGGCGCAGGGCCTGGCGGACCTTGCCGCCGCCGTCCGTCCACAGCGTGACGTCCGGGGACAGCAGGTCCATCAGGGTGTTGACGTCACCCCCGGTCGCGGCGGCGAGGAACCGCTCGGTGACCTCCCGCTGCTTCCCGCGATCGGCCGGGAACCTCGGCCTGCGGGCCCGCACGTGCTCGCGGGCCCGGTGCGCGGCCTGCCGCACCGCCGCTTCCGTGCGGTCCACGGCTTCGGCGATCTCGGCGTGGCTGAACCCGAAGACGTCCTTGAGCACGAACACCGCGCGCTCCAGCGGACTCAGCGTCTCCAGCACCACCAGCATCGCCATGGACACCGATTCCGCGCCCGTGACGGCATCCGCGCCGTCGCCGGTGGTGAGAATCGGTTCCGGCAGCCACGGACCCACGTAGGTCTCCCGCTGGTGCTGGGCCGACCGCAGCCGTTCCAGCGCCAGGTTGGACACGATCCGCGCCAGGTAGGCCTTCGGGTCGGCCACCTGGGAACGGTCGGCGGCGGACCACTTCAGCCACGCGTCCTGCACCGCGTCCTCGGCGTCGGCGGCGCTGCCGAGGATCCGGTAGGCCACCGCGAACAGCAGCTTGCGGTGCTGCTGGAACGCCTCGGGCCCGGTCACCGGGCGATCCGGGTGAAGCGGCCGCCGCGCGGCCAGAACGCGCCCGAGGCGGGCATCTTCTTCATGCGCAGGTAGGTCGGCCAGGGCGAGGCGGTCACCGTCTCTTTGTACCGGGTGGCCAGGCGGCCGGTCAGGCAGATCCGCCGCGGGCTGTCGTCGGGGTGGGTGAACTGCACGACCGCGTCGTGGCGGCCCAGGCTGACCGGCGTGTGGTAGTAGCCGAAGCGGAACGGCTTGGGCTCCTTGCCGTTGCGCGCGCGGACGATCAACACCGCGGCGTGCACGCCGGTCGGCATGCCGCTCTGGCAGGTGCCGTGCAGGACGCCGTGGCCTTGCCGGATCGCGGCCGCGTCGCCCACCGCGTAGACATCGGGGTGCGAGACCGAGCGCAGCATGGGGTCCGTGACGACGCGGCCGCGGTCGTCGACGGTCAGGCCGGCGGCGGCCACGAGTGGTGCGGCGCGGGTGCCGCTGGTCCACAGGACCACGTCCGCGGGGACGGGCTCGCCGCCGGCCAGTTCGACCGCGTCCGGGAGCACCTTGGCCACCTCGGTGCCGCTGCGCGCCTCGACGCCCAGGTGGTCGAGCGCGGCCCGGAGGTGTGCCCTGGCCCGGGTGTTCAGTGCCGCGCCCGGCTCGCCCCGGCCCAGCAGCACGACCCGCAGCGCGGGGTACTGCTCGGCGATCTCCGCGGCCGACTCGACGCCGGTGAGCCCGTTGCCCGCCACTACGACCGTGCCCTGTTCCAGGCGCGCCAGCCGGCCGGCCAGCGCCTCGGCGTCCTCCGGGCTGTTCAGGGTGTGCGCGTGCTCCTCGACGCCCGGCACGGTGACGGTGTCGGCCACGCCGCCGAGGGCGTACACCAGCGTGTCGTAATGCAGCACCCGGTCGTCGTCGACGCGCACGGTCCTGGTGTCCGGGTCGAGCGCGGTGACCCAGCCCCGCACGAACCGCGCGCCCGTGCCGTCCAGGAGCCGGGGGATGCTCAGCTCGGCGACCGGCTGCCCGGTCGCGGTCAGGTGCAGCCGCAGCCGCTCGGTGAACATCTCGTGCGCGTTCACCAGCGTCACCCCGACGTCGTCGCGGCCCTTCGTGCGTGCCGCGAGCTGGATCGCCGCGGCCGTGCCCGCGTACCCCGCGCCCAGCACCAGAACCTTGTGGGTGGTCATCGTTGTCGCCTCCTCATCGGCTGTTGACGACCACGAGATGGGAGGAGCCGGCCCGTTCGTGACATGGCGCGGTGTGACGCGCGGCACCTACGTGGCGCGAGCCCGGTGTTCGGCGACGTGGACGCGGGTCGCGCAGCGGGTGGAGCAGAACCGGCGGCGGCCGTTGCGCGAGGTGTCCACGAAGACGATCTCGCAGCCGTCGCGCGCGCAGGCGCCGATCCGCCCGGCGTCCTCGACCAGCAGGTGGGCCAGCCCGCCCGCGGTGAAGGCCCGGATCCGGCGGGTCAGGGTGTCGTCCTCGGCGGCGTAGTGCAAGTGGGCGGGCAGGCCGTCGTGGCGGGAGATGAACGGGCGGCACGCGGTCTCCGCGAGCAGCTCGTTGACCAGGTCGATCCGCCGGTCCGGGTCCGGTTCGGCGAACACCGCCCGCAGCCGCCGGTCCCGCGCCTGCGCCGCGGCGGCTTCGGCGGCGGTGAGCCGGGTCAGCGACATGCCCGCGGCGCGCATCATCCGCAGCAGCTCGGCGGCCGTGGCGCCGGGCATGTTCACCAGGCCGGCGGCGACCTGCGCGGCCGGGCCGCCGTAAGGGTTGAAGTGCACTGACCCATTACAGCACGCTGGGGCCATGACCGACGAACGTTGTCCCCGCTGCCAGTGGCCGCTGTCCGAGCTGCTTCGCGGCGGGTCGAGCCATCCCGTCTCGGACGGCCGCCTCGACTACCGCCGCTGCGTGTGCGGGACCTGGCTGCTGCTCGTCAACGGCGCACTCGCCGGCGCCACGCGGGGGCCTAGGATCGAGGCATGACGCGTGCGCTCGTACTCGGCGGTGGCGGGGTGGCCGGAATTGCCTGGGAAACCGGGCTGTTGCACGGTTTGTCGGAGTCCGGAGTGGACATCCTGGGCGCGGACCGGTTCATCGGCACCTCCGCCGGTTCGACGGTGGCGGCCCAGATCACGAGCGGCACCGCACTGGCGGAGCTGTTCCGGCGGCAGGTCGATCCGGCGCTGCAGACGCCGGAGATCGCCGCGAACGTCGACGCCGAGGCCATCGCGGAGATGTTCGGCGCGGCGGTGAGCGCGGCGACCGACGCCCGGGACGCGCGGCGGCGGATCGGCGAGCTGGCGCTGGCGACGCAGACCGTGCCGGAGTCCGAGCGGCTGAAGGTGATCGAGGCGCGCCTGCCCGTGCACGAGTGGCCCGCGGTGCCGCTGCGGATCGTCGCGGTGGAGGCCACGACCGGCGACGAGCGGGTGTTCACCGTGGAGTCCGGGGTGTCGCTCGTGGACGCGGTCGCGGCCAGCTGTGCGGTGCCGGGCACCTGGCCGCCGGTGACGATCGGCGGCCGCCGCTACATCGACGGCGGGGTGCGCTCGATGGAGAACGCCGACCTGGCCGCGGGCTGCGACCGGGTGCTGGTGCTGCGGGTCACCGAGGTGCCGGGCAACACCGACCTCGACGACCAGGTCGCCGCACTGCGACGGGACGGCGCCGAGGTGCTGGTCATCGCCCCCGACGCGACGGCGATCGAGGCGATCGGCCCCAACCTGCTGGACCCGTCGGTCCGCGAGGCGGCCGCACGCGCCGGGTACGACCAGGCCGTGCGCGCGGCCGCCGAGGTCGCGGCTCTCTGGGAGTAGCGGAGTTCCGCGGCCCCGGCGGCAGCGCTCAGGGGCGGCCGGCGCGCGGCACGCCGACCCGGAAGGCGAGCAGGCTCGCCTCGCGGGCGTCCTTGCGGGCGTGCTCGTTGAAGTCCGGCGCCGCGCACGCGAACAGCGTCCGGCCATCGGCGCCGCCGAGCATGCAGGCGAACACCCCGGTTCCCGGCTGGATCTCGTCGGTGATCTCCCCGCCCTCGCGGACCCGCAGCAACCGGCCGCCGATGCCGTCGGCCACCCACAGGGCGCCTTCGGCGTCCAGGCAGCACCCGTCCGGCGCGACGGCGATCTCGGGAAGCGCTTTCTCCAGCTCCCGCTCGGTGAGCGGCTCCCCGAACTGCGCCCACACGCGCCGGTTGGTGAGCGACCCGTCGGCGGCGATGTCGAACGCGGTGACCCGGTTGCCGAAGGTCTCGTCGACCAGCAGCACGCCGTCGTCGGTGATGACGCTGCCGTTGGGGAACCACAGGTCCTCCGCCACGACCGTCACGGTGCCGTCCGGGTCGACGCGCAGCAGGTTCGCCGGAGCCACCGCGGCGCCGTTCATCAGGTCGAACCCGAAGTTGCCGACGTAGGCGCGGCCCTGGGCGTCGACGACCATGTCGTTGGGATGCCCCGTGACGTACGCGGACAGGTCGGCGTGGGTGACGAGACTGCCGTCGGGTTCCCGGCGCAGCAGCCGCGCGTCGCGCATCGACACCACGAGCAGGCGGCCGTCGGGCAGCCAGCCCAAGCCGGAGGGCTGCTGCGGAACCTCGGCCTCGACCCGCAGGTCACCGCCGTCCTCCAGGCTGGAGTACACGCGGTGGGTGTAGAAATCGGCGAACCAGATGCGTCCCTCGTGCCAGCGCGGGCATTCGAGGTAGGAGAAGCCGTCCAGAACTTCATTGGTCACAGTGGACAGTCAGGCACGCCGCGCCCGGCGGTGTCAAGGCGGGTCCGTCAGGAGGAGACGGTGGCTCCGCCATCGGGGCGATCGGTGGACAGGGTGAGCTCCTGCCAGGTGTCGATGTCCTCCTGGACCCGCTTGCGCCCGGCCGTGACCAGGCGCAGCGCGTCCGAGCCGAGCAGCAGGTGCACGGGTGGCGTGTCGGAGTCGAGCACGGTGAGGATGGCCTGCCCGGCGCGGTCGGGATCGCCGATCCCCTGGCCGGCCAGCGTCTGCCGGCGGGCGCGGATCGGATCGAACAGCTCGTCGTAGTCGGGGATGCTGCGGGGCGCGCGGACCAGTGACCGGCCCGCCCAGTCGGTCGCGAACGCGCCGGGGGCCACCGCGGTCACCCGCACCCCGAACTGCGCGACCTCTTGCGCGAGTCCCTCGGTGATGCCTTCCATCGCGTGCTTGCTGCCCTCGTAGAACGACAGGCCGGGGAACGTGGTCATCCCGCCCATCGAGGTGATCACGAAGATGTGACCGCCCCGCCGCTGGCGCATCCCGGGCAGCACGGCCTTCATGGTCGCCACCGTGCCGAACACGTTGACCTCGAACTGGCGGCGCAGATCGGCCATCGAGGACTCCTCGAAGGTGCCCTCGACGCCGTAGCCGGCGTTGGCCACGAGCACCTCGATCGGCCCCAGCGCGTCCTCGGCGGCACGCACGGTCGGTTCGATCCGGTCCGCGTCGGTCAGGTCGAGGATGAAGGCGCGGGCGCGGTCGGCGTCCAGGGCTTGGAAGGCCGCCGCGTCCTGCTCGGTGCGCACCGTGCCGGCCACCCGGGGCCCGGCCGCCAGCGCCCGCCGGGCGATCGCCAGTCCGAGCCCGGTGCTGACACCGGTGACCAGGAACGTCTTGCTCATCAGGGGTTTTCCTTTCCGTGACGGCCGTCGAGGCCGTGATCGAGCGCCGCGCGCGGGCGATGTCGGCTCCGCGCCGGTCAGGAGCCGGCGTCGGCGCTGTGGGGTGCCGCGGCCGCAGGCTCGCTTCCCCAGCTGGCGAGCAGCCGCAGGCGCTCCTCACTGGGGGAGCCGGGCGGGGCGGAGTAGACCAGCATCGACAGGGCCGGGTCGGCCACCGGGGTGAAGATCTCGAAGTGCAGTTCGAGGTCACCGACCAGGTGGTGGTGGATCCGTTTCCGGCCGGCGCTGCGTTCGTGGACGCGGTGCTCGGACCACCAGCCCGGGAACTCCGGTGACCGCACCATCAGCTCGCCGATCAGGTTGGTGATCCGCTGGTTGCGGGGCTGGGCCGCGGCGGCCAGCCGCAGCACGTGGACGTAGTCGCGGGCCACCTGCTCCCAGTCGCGCCACACCGCGCGCGCCCGCGGGTCCAGCAGCGTCCAGCGGACCATGTTGCGTTCCCGGCGCGGCAGTGCGGCGATGTCGGGGAAAACCAGTGCCCACAGCGCGTTCCCGGCGACGATCTCGAGGTTGTCGTCGCGGACGTAGGCCGGGCACAGGTGCATCGACTCCAGCACCTGGCGCATCGCCGGCCGCACTCGCGTCGAGCGCTCGCCGCGGTCCGGCTTCCGGGCCGCGGTGCCGGCGAGGGTGAACAGGTGCCGCCGCTCGACGTCGTCCAGCCGCAGGGCGTCGGACAGGGCGTGCAGCACCTGCTCGGAGGGCTGTCCGGCGCGGCCCTGTTCGAGCCGGGTGTAGTACTCGGCGCTCACCCCGGCCAACCGGGCGACCTCGCCGCGCCGCAGGCCGGTGACCCGGCGGCCGGGCTCGACCGGGAGCCCGATCTCCTCCGGGGTGAGCCCGGCGCGGCGGGCGCGGAGGAAGTCGCCGAGTTCCTTGTTGACCATGCCTCCAGTCTGACCTCGCCGTGGTCGCCCGCCAACGGGATAGGTGGCCCTGCGAGGGCCACCCAGGGGTGTCAGGCGTCGCGGACCAGCCGCAGGTGGCGCGGCTCGTCCCGGGTTTCCGGGGTGGTGCCGCTGGTGAGGTCGGCCAGCATCTGGGTGGTCTGGCGGCGGCGGCTGCGGCGGACGTAGATCAGGGTGGTGGCGACGCTTTCGTGGCCGGCGAGGTCGGCCAGGTCCTCCACGGAGACGCCCTGTTCGTAGCCGAGGGTCAGGACGGTGTGCCGCAGGGAATGCGGGACGACGTCGTCGGGCACGTCCAGGCCGGCGCCGCGGGCCGCGTCGCGCAGGAGGTTGCCGAGGTCGCGGGAGGTCAGGGGCGTGCCGGTGCGGGTGGCGAACAACCAGCCGGACAGCTCGGCGACGGGCTTGCCTTTGCGGGCGGCGCGGGCGGCGAGGTAGTTGCCCAGGGCGACGTCGGCCAGGCCGAGGATGTCGGCGGTCTTGCGGTGGCCGCCCTTGTTGACGTAACGCAGGATCCGGTGGCCGCGGTCGACGCCGAGGTCACCGTCCGGGCCGCAGCGGGCGTGCAGGATCGCGCCGGACCGCACGGCGGTGGTGGCCATGATCTCCAGGATGGCGAGGTTGCGCAGCGCGGCCTCGGTGCCGGCGGTCTCGGCGCGGCCGCGGGCGTGGCCGGGCAGGGCCAGGAGTTCGCCGTGGGTGAGGGCGCGGGTCTGGGATTCCTGGTCGCGCTTGTGGCGAGGGACCAGGCGCGCCGGGTTGTCGTCGTGGACGCGGTTGTTGATCAGCTCGGTGTACCAGGAGCTGACGGCGGCCAGGCGGGCGTTGTGGGTGACCGGGCTGCCGGGGTCGAGCAGGGCGATCCAGTCCTTGACGTCGGCCAGGCGCGCGGCCAGCGGGTCGACGCGGTGCCAGTCGCAATAGGACAGCCACAGGCCCAGACCGCGCCAGTAGGAGCGGCGGGTCTGGTGGCTCTTCATCTCCAGCAGCCACGAGCGGGTGACCCCGCGCGGGCCCCGGGCGCCGGCGGGGTCGTCCGGCAAGGCCGGGAGCCCGGCCACCGCGTCCTCGACCAGGCGCCGCAGGGCGGGCTTGTCGGGGGCGCGAGCGGGCATCGGCCGGGGCTCGTACGGGGCGAGGTCGACGGTCATCACCGCCGATCATGTCACGACGGCGCGCTGTCGGCCGGTGGGATGTTGACGTTGCGGTGGAAGACGTTGCGCGGGTCGTACCGCAGCTTGATGTCGCGGAGCCGCTGGTACTTCGCGGGCCCGTAGGCTGCCTGGACCCGGTCCTGCCCGGTGTCGTCCATCGCGTTGACGTAGGTGCCGACGTGCGGGGCGTACGGGCGCAGCGCCTCCGCGCACGAGCGCACCCAGGCCGTCTCGGCCGGCAACGTCTCCAGGGTCTGCGTCGCCGCGATCATGAAGGCGCAGTACCGGGGTGAGCGGCCGCCGCTGAAGGCCGTGGCGTCGTCGGGCACCGCCGAGTAGGCGCCGTCGAGCCGGTAGAACAGCACGATCGACATCGGCGAGGTGCGCCGCGGCACCTGCTCGACGACCGCCTGGATCACCTCGTCGGACAGTTCCTCCAGGTACAGGCTCTTGTCGTAGTAGTACAGGCCCCAGGCGTTGGCCTCGTCGATGAGCTGCTGCAGTTCCACGTAGGGCATCGGGGTCACGAACTCGAACGCGGGCGGCAGCGCCTGCCGGATCCTGGCGAGCACGTCGGCGTGGGTGCCCGGGTCGCCGAACCCCGTCACGAGAAGCGCGTAGCCGGGTGTGAAGTGGTACTGCTCGGGGACGAACGGAGCGGGCGGCGCGTTGAGGGCGCCGATCACCACGCTGAGGTCGAGCGGCAGCGTGGGCACCAGCTCGCGCGCCAGCCGCAGCACTTCTGGTCCCTGGTCGAGTTCCCAGAACACGAGCGCGTACTGCACCAGGGGGCCGGCCTCGTGCAGCCGGAACTCGAACTCGGTGACCACGCCGAAGTTCCCGCCGCCGCCGCGGAGGGCCCAGAACAGGTCCGGGTGGTCGGTCGCCGAGGCGCGCAGGATCCGGCCGTCCGCCGTGACGACCTCGGCGGAGACCAGGTTGTCGATGCTGAGCCCGGCCTTGCGGGTGAACCAGCCCATCCCGCCGCCGAGGACCAGCCCGCCGATGCCGGTGTGGCTGACCATGCCGGCGGGCACCGCGAGGCCGTGTGCCTGGGTGGCGGCGTCCAGGTCGCCCAGCAGGGCGCCGCCGCCCGCGCGGGCGAGCTTCGCGTCCGGGTCGACGGTGACGTGGTTGAGGGCGCTGAGGTCGATGACCACGCCGCCGTCGACTGTGGAGTTGCCCGAGGGGCTGTGCGCGCCGCCGCGGACGGCGATCTCCAGGTCGTGGTCACCGGCGAACCGGATCGCCGCGGCGACGTCGGCGGCGGAGGCGCAGCGGGCGATCATCGCCGGTCTCCGGTCGTTGGCGGCGTTCCACACCTTCCGGGCTTCGTCGTACCCGGAGTCCTCCGGGCCGAACACCGGGCCGTTGAGCAGTGCCCGCAGGTCCGCCACTCCGCCGCCGACCGTCTGGGTCATGGTCATCACCTTCGTCCGGAATGCTTTCCGTGAAGTCGCACTCGATCTGCGGGGGGTTACACCGGCCGGGTGAGCTCGGTAGGCCTTCCGGACGTGCAGTCGCGGGGTCCCCGGGCTACCGGGTCGTTTCGTCACGGTGACGACCTCCCAGTTTTCGCCCTCCAGGACAGCCGGATCTCTCATCCGCGATAACCGTGATTATCGTGGACTCTTGTTTGTTCGACTTTATTAAATCTAACTGCCTGTTTAGGTTCTTCAACTCGAACTGATACGCTGCGGTTATGGAGGAAGCACCCCCACCACCGCCGCGCAGGGATGCGTCGGGGAGTCGTGAGCCCGTGTCCGATCCGGGGCTGTGCCGGTACTGCCGGCGGCACCCCCGCAAACAGCCGGGCCCGCGGGGCGGGCGCCCGGGGGAGTACTGCACGACGGTGTGGGCGGTCGACGAGCGCGGCCGCGAGGTGACGTGCGCGCGGCTGGACGAGGCCGACCAGATCTCGTTCGCCGCCTACGGACCGGCGATGCCGGGGCTGGACGTGGCGGCGGTGGGCCGGGACGTGAGCCGGGCGCTGGCGGAGATCACGCCGCTGCAGCGAACCCTGACCGCGTTGGACGAGCGGCTCGGCGCGGAGGTGGCGGAGGCCCGCGCCCGGGTCGCGGAAGCCGAGGCCGCCGCCGCGGATGCGGAGGCGCGCGCTTCAGCGGCCGAGACCTCCGCGGCGGCCGCGGAGGTGGTCGCCGCGGAGGCCGCCGAGCGGGCCGAAGCCGCCGAGGCGCGGGCGCGGGAGGCGGAGGAGCGCGCCGCGAGCGAGCGAACCCAGGCCCAGCGCGCGATCGCCGACCGGCTCACCGCCGAGGGCGAGATCCGCCAGCTGCGCGAACGCCTGGACCAGGTCGAGACCGAGCAGCGGCAGGCCGCCGAGACCGCCGCCGCCCGCATCGAGGAACTCGCCGCCGCGGCCGCCGCCCGCGCCACCGAGGCCGAGGCCGCACACACCCGCGCCCGGCAGCTGGAAACCGACCTGCGCGACCTGGCGACTCAGCACCACGAGGACCTCGAGCAGTTGCGCGCCCGGCACGACCAGGCCCTGGCCGAGGAACGCGAGAAGCACCGTCAGGCCCGCGACGAGCACGACCAGCGGATCACCGCACTGCGCGAGCAGCACGAGACGGCGTTGGCCGCCGCCCGCGACCGGATCACCGAGCTGGTCACCACCGCCGCGCGGGCCGAGGCCGCCGCCACCGAGGCGCGGACGGCCGCCCGGACCTCGGAGGCCGCCGCGGCGCGGCTCGGCGCGCTGCGGGAGGGGGTGCTCACGGCCCTGGCCGAGCCGGCGGCTGATCTTTCTGCCCGGCTCCGCGCACTGCTCGCCGGCACCGCGGCGCCCGTGGGGGGCGAGGGCCACGAGGGGTGACCCCACCGGTGCCTGCTGGACGGCGGCGTGCCTGCCCCGGATCGAGCCCAAGCCGCTCCGGGCATTCAAGGCCGCGTGCGCTCGGACCAGTTCAGCGGGACTCGGCGGGCGGTGGCCATCAGGGGTGACTCCCACCGGCGCCCGCTCCAGATCGAGGCAGCCGACTCTGTTCGAGAGTGCCCAAGCCGCTCCGGCCTCCAAGCCCGCAGGCGCCAGGACCAGCTCCACCCGATCCGGTGGCCGGTGGGGCCATCAGAGGTGAACCCACCGGCGCCCGCCCAGAGCGAGCGCACCCGGCTCGGGATCCGGGCGTCCGAGCCCGCGGGTGCCAGGACCAGGTCAGCGCGCTTCCGTGACCACCGGTTGCCAGGCGCGCCGGCCGCCCTCGTCCTGGCGCACCCGCCCGAACGCGACATCGGCGAAGTGGATTCCGAAACCGTACGTTCCAGGCGTCGCCAGGCGGTCGACGAGGGCGCGCCGGTGGCGGGCGGTCGTCTCGGGATCCACGTCGACCGGCGGCGACCACTCCGGGTGCCCGATTTGCAGCGGCGAGTGGAACAGATCCCCGAACGCGATCACCGTCTCCTCGCCGGCCGTGATCTCGTAGGCGGCGTGACCGGGTGTGTGGCCGGGCGTGGCGAGGAGCCGGACGCCGGGGAACACCTCGTCACCGTCGTCGGCCAGGTCCAGCCGCGGTTCCAGCGCCACCACCGTCTCCGGGAACGGCGCCTCCCGCCGCGAACAGCCGTGGTCCCATTCGGCCTTCGTCAGCACCGCTCGGGCGTGCGCGAACGGCGGCACCCCGGTGTCCGGTGCCGGCGCGGCGACCCAGCCGATGTGGTCGCGGTGCATGTGCGTGATCGCCACGGTGTCGACGTCGGCCGGGGCCCGGACGCGCGCGGCGAGGCTGTCGAGCAGCCGGCCACCGCAGGCCGCCCCCGTTCGCGGCTGCGCGGGGTCGGCGGCCACCTCACGCGGCCCGAAACCGGTGTCGATCAGCAGGGCGCGGCCGTCGCGTTCGACGAGCAGACCGCCCGCGCCCACCCGCAGGAAGCCCTCGTCGTCGAGGTATTCCCGGTGGCGGTCCCAGAAATCCGGGCCGCTGTCGGCAAACCACACCCGCGGGTTGAGCTGGATCCACCCGTCGGCGACGTAGCTGAGCCTGACGCCCCCCCAGCACGGCGGTCCGCACGCGCGACGGCGTGCGCAGCCGGAGGGGGTCGAGGCCGGCGACATCAGCGAGAGAATTCACATGCACCTCCGGAACAGTAACAACGATCATGCGGCCGCGAAGGCCGCGAGCCGGTCGAGCGCCTCGTCCAGCACGGGGATGTCCACCGCGTAGCTGAGGCGCACGTGGTCCGGCGCGCCGAAGCCCGTGCCCGGCACCAGGCCGACCCCGGTCTCGGTCAGCAGAGCGCTGCAGAACTCGTCCGCCGTACGTCCGGCGAGCAGCGCCGAGACGTCCGGGAACAGGTAGAAGGCCCCGGTCGGCAACGGGCACCGCACGCCGTCGATCGCGGTCAGCCTCCGGTGGGCGAGGTCGCGGCGGTACCGGTAGGACCTGATCGCGTCCCACGGCACGTCGTCCATCGCGCCCAGCGCCGCGTACTGCGCGACCACGGACACGTTCGAGGTCGCCTGGCCCTGCAACCGCCGGATGAGCCGGGCGATCTCCGGCGGCGCCGCCGTGTAACCGACGCGCCAGCCGGTCATCGCGCAGCTCTTCGACACCCCGTTCACCACCACCGTCCGGGCCTGCAGCTCCGGCCCGAGCGAGGCGATGCTGGGCACTCCACCGTCCCCGTAGTGGAAGTATTCGTAGATCAGGTCCTCCACGACGAACAAGTCGTGCCGCAGGACCACCTCGGCGAGGGCCGCCAGCTCCGCCCGGCTGTAGGTCGCGCCGGTCGGGTTGCCGGGGCTGTTGAGCACCACCGCTTTCGTCCGCGGCGTGACTGCCGCCGCCAGCTGCTCCGCGGTCAGTTTGGCCGCGGTGGGCACGATCACCGGCCGGGCGCCGGTGACCCGGACCTGCTCCGGGTAGGTCACCCAGTACGGCGCGGGCACCACGACCTCGTCCCCGTCCTCGCACAGCGCCAGGAACGCGTTGAACAGGGCGTGCTTCGCGCCGTTGGCGACCACGACGTCGTCGGGTGTGTACTCCAGTGCGTTGTCCTCGGCGAGCTTGCGCCGGATGCGCTCCCGCAGTTCGGGGATCCCGGCGACGTCGGTGTAGCGGTTGCGCCCGTCGGCGATCGCCTTCGCCGCGTACTCCCGGGCCCGGTCGGGCATCGGGAAATCGGGCTCACCGACCGAGAGGTTGAGCACCTCCTCCCCGGCGGTGCGGCGAGCGGTGAGCTGGGCGTTGAGCGAGAGTGTCGGCGAGGGGCGGATCGAGTCCGCCCGGGACGACAGGCGCTTCACGTCAGGGGCCTGCCCTTGGTTTCGGGGGTGAGGAGGGTGGTGATCAGTCCGATCGCGACCAGCACGACGAGGTAGCCGGAGAACACCCACTCCAGCTGGTGCGCGTGCAGCCAGGTCAGCACGTAGGGTGCGGTACCGCCGAAGACGGCGACCATCAGCGAGTACGGCACGCCGACGCCGGAGGCGCGGACCTCGGTGGGGAACAGCTCGGCGAAGTAGGCCGGCATGATGCCGACGAACGCGCCGAGGAAGAACAGCGCCACTCCCATGAGGACGCCGAGCCGGATCGCGGAGTCGTCGATCAGGGTCATCAGCGGAAACGACAGCACCAGGAACGCGACACCGTAGGCGATGAAGATCGGTTTGCGGCCGAAGCGATCGGACAGCCATCCCCACAGCGGCAACGTGATCATGAAGAACACGTTCGCCGCCACCGTGGCCCACAGTCCCGCCGTCGCGTCGACGCCCTTGGCGCTGATGGCGAACCCCGACACACCGACTGCCCAGATGTAGTAGACGACGGTGACACCGGCGGTCAGACCCAGGATCCGGGCCAGGCTCCTCTTGTTGCGGGCCAGCGCACGCACCAGCTCGCGCGTGCTGCGTGGTGTGGCGCCCTCGGTGTAGGCGTCGGTTTCCTTGAGGGTGCGCCGCAGGTACAGGCCGACGAAACCGAGGACACCGCCGATGAGGAACGGCACGCGCCAGGCCCAGTCCCGCAGGGCCTGCTCACCGAACACGCTCGATCCCGCCGCGCCGATGAGCGAGGCGAGCACGATCCCGGCGGTGACCGAGATGTAGAGGCTGGTCGACCACAGTCCGCGGCGCGCGGCGGGCGCGATCTCGGCGACGTAGGTGTAGGAGGCGGCGATCTCGCCGCCGTGGGCCAGGCCCTGCAGCAGCCGGGCGAGCAGCAGGATCACCGCCGCGCCGACGCCGATGGCCGCGTGGGTGGGCGCGATCCCGATGATGAGGCTGCCCACCGCCATGGTGACCATCGACGTGGTCAGCGAAAACCGCCGTCCGCGGCGGTCGGCGAGCCAGCCGAAGAGGAATCCGCCGAGCGGGCGCATCAGGAACCCGACCGCGAACACGGCCAGGGTGGACAGCAGTGCGCTCGTGGCGTCGCCACCGACGAAGAACTGCTTGGCGAAGAACGGGGCGAAGATGGCGTAGACGCTCCAGTCGTACCACTCAAGCGTGTTGCCGATGCCGGCGCCGAGCAGGGTGCGGAACGTGCCGGGTGCGGTGCCAGCCTTCGAAGTGGCTGGCACCGAGATGGGAGCCGTCATGGGCCCTCCTCCGGACGGGTCAGGCCGTGGCGGCCGCGCGGCCGGCCACCCGCCCGAACACCATGCCGCGCAGCACGGATGTGCCGCCGGGATATTTGTCGTGGTAGATGCCGGTGCATTCGCCCGCCGCGTACAGGCCGGGAATGGGCGTGCCCCGCTCGCCGACGACGCGGGCGTCCGCGTCGGTCGCCAGGCCGCCGAAGGTGAACACGATCGCGCACGCCACGGGATAGGCCAGCAGCGGCGCCTCGTCGATGGTCAGCGCCCAGTTGCTCTTGGGTGGGGTGAGGCCCGCGGTGTGCTTGCCGTCCGGCCGCCGCCAGTCGAAGGGACCGTCCACAACGGACGCGTTGTACGCGGCGACGGTCTCGGCGAGCCGGTCCGCGGGCAGTTCCAGTGCGGCGGCCAGTTCGCCGAGCGCGCCGGCGGTGACCGGTTTGCGGCACCGGGTCCGGCGACGATGCCGATGTCGTCATGCTCTTCTCCTGTGTCAGGCGCGCGGGTTGAAGGGGTCCTTGACGCCCTGGCCGGTGTCCACCCAGACGCTCTTCTCCTCGGTGTACTCGCGCAGCGCGTCGGCGCCGTTCTCGCGGCCGAGGCCGCTCTGCTTGTAGCCGCCGAACGGGGCGGCGTAGGAGGTCTTGCGGTAGTTGTTGATCCACACCGTGCCCGCGCGCAGGCGGCCCGCGACGCGGTGCGCGCGCTGCACGTTGCCGGTCCACACGCCCGCGGCGAGGCCGAACTGGGTGTCGTTGGCGATGCGCACGGCCTCGTCCTCGTCGGTGAACCGGATGAGGGCGGCGATCGGGCCGAACACCTCTTCCTGCGCGATCCGCATTTCGTTGGTGACGTCGGCGAACACGGTCGGGCGGAGGAACAACCCGTCGGGAAGGCCCTCGACCCGCGCCGGGCCGCCGCCGGCCACGAGCCGGGCGCCGTCGTCCTTGGCGACGTCGATGTAGGACAGGACCTTGTCGTACTGGGCGCGGGAGGCGATGGTGCCCATCTCGCTGGCCGGGTCCTGCGGGTCGCCCACCCGGATCGCCTCGGCGCGGCGCGCCAACTCCTCGGCGACGCGGTCGTAGACGCTGTCCTGCGCCAGGATGCGCGATCCCGCCATGCAGGTCTGGCCGCTGGCGCCGAAGATCCCGGCGACCAGGCCGTTGAGCGCGCTGTCGAGGTCGGCGTCGTCGAAGACGATGTTGGGTGACTTGCCGCCCAGCTCCAGCGACACGCGCTTGAGCGTCTTGCCGGCCTGGGACGCGATGGCCTGTCCGGTGGCGGTCGAGCCGGTGAACGCGATCTTGTCCACGCCGGGGTGCCCGGTCAGCGTGGTGCCCGACGGGTGCCCCAGGCCGGTGACGACGTTGAACACGCCCGGGGGCAGACCGGCCTCGGCGGCGAGCTCGGCGAAGCGGATGGCCGACACCGGGGTGACCTCGGACGGTTTGGCGATCACGGTGTTGCCCGCGGCCAGCGCCGGGCCGAGCTTCCACACCAGCAGCAGCAACGGCGAGTTCCACGGCGTGATGGCGGCGACCACGCCGAGCGGCTCGCGCACCGTGTAGTTGATCATCTGCCGCACGTGCAGCGGGTTGGTGCTGCCGGTCGGCATCTGCGCCAGGCCGGCGTAGTAGTTGAAGTACTCGGGCATCAGCTTGGCCTGGCCGGCCATCTCGCGGATCAGCTTGCCGTTCTCGTTGACCTGCAGCTGGGCGATCTCCTCGGCGTTGTCCGCGATCGCCTCGCCGAACCGGATGAGGAACTTCGCCCGGTCGGCCGCGCGCCAGGCGGGCCAGTCGCCGTCGTCGAAGGCGCGGCGCGCGCTGTCCACCGCGGCGTCGACGTCCTTGGCCGAGGCGTCGGGCACCTGGGCCCACACGCGGCCGGTCGCCGGGTTGACGACGTCGAGGTACTCGCCGTCGATCGGGGCGATCTGCTGGTTGCCGATGAACAGGCCGTAGCGGGTGACACCTTCGGCGGAGGTGTCCGGCGATGACGGGGGCATGGATGCGCCTTTCTGGTCGTCTTCGGGTGACCAGGACGCTAGATGATTGTCCCACAATCGGTCAAATACAAGTCTATGACCTGCTTCTTTGGTCACAGTAGATCGGAAGAGTTTGACCTACAATCGGGCAATCGTTAGGCTGGCGGGCGTGAAGGTGGTCCATGCCGCGGCGCCGGTCCGCACCCAGGCGGTCGAGGCCATCCGCGCCGACATCGTCAGTGGTGTGCTCAAACCCGGGCAGCGGCTGGTCGAACGCGAGCTGTGCGAACGGCTCGACGTCTCGCGCAACACCATCCGCGAGGCCTGCCGCCAGCTGGAGGCCGAGGGGTTCCTGGTCATCCCGCCGCACAAGGGCCCGACCGTCGCGCAGCTGAGCGACGACGAGGCCAGGGCGATCTACGAGGTGCGTGAGGCGCTCGAGTGCTTCGCCGTGCGGCTGTTCGTGGAACGGGCCGACGACGACGTGATGACCCGCCTGCGTGAGGCGTTCGCGAAGGTCAAGGCGGCGCACGAGTCCGGCCGGGTGACCCGCATGCTCAGCACGAAGAACAAGTTCTACGACGTGCTGTACTCGGGCGCGGGCAATGACGTGCTGCACGCCCAGGCGCGGCTGTTGCACGGCCGCCTGGCGCAGCTGCGTGCGCGGTCCCTGGCCCACCAGGGGCGTCCGCGGTCCAGCATCGCCGAGATCGAAGAGGTCGTGGAGCGCAGCGCGGCGCGGGACGCCGATGGGGCGAGCGCCCTGTGGCGTGACCACATCCGCAACGCGGCGGCGACGGCGTTGTCCTAGCCGGCGCCGAGCCGGCGGATCAGCTGCCCGGCCGGGGCCGCCGCCAGGCGGGGTTGAGCCGGACGCCCAGTTGGTCCAGCTCGACCGGGTGCCCCTCGTCGGTGCGCAGGCCGACCCGGGCCGGGGCCCCGGTGTCGTGGTCGACGTAGAGCAGCGGGGGCCCGCCGTCCTGGAGGTACTTGTCCGCCCACTGCATCAGGCCGAGCACGACCGGGAGCAGGTCGCGGCCCATGTCGGTGAGCACGTATTCGTCGCGCGTGCGGCCGCCCACGTCCCGGTAGGGCTGCTTGTGGAGCAGGCCGGCCTCGGTGAGGTGCCGCAGCTGCCGGGCCGCGGCCGTCTCGGTGATCCCGACCCGGGAGGCGAAGGCACTGAACCGGGTGGTGCCGTAGAACGCCTCGCGCAGGATCAGCAGCGCCGACTTCGTGCCGACGATCTCCAGGGCCTTGACCAGCGAACAGTGGTCGGTCTTCCACGAGCTGAGGTCCGCGAGCGGACCTTCCATCACGGCGGGCTCGCTCGGCCGCGTTCACGGCCATGCTCGATGTCTTCGTGGTCAACGTGGCCTTCACCGACATCGGCGCGAGCTTCGACGGCTCGTCGCCGGCGGACCTGAGCTGGGTGCTCAACGGCTACACGATCGTCTACGCGGCGCTGCTGATCCCGGCCGGGCGGCTGGCGGACCGGCACGGCCGCAAGGCGGGTTTCCTCGTCGGGCTCACCGTCTTCACCCTCGCCAGCGTGGGCTGCGCCCGGGCTCTGGTGGCTGGTCGCGTTCCGGGTGCTGCAGGCCCCCGGGGCCACGGTGCTGACGCCGACCAGCCTCGGGCTCCTGCTCACCGCCCTGCCCGCCGAGCGGCGCGCGGGCGCGGTGAAGATCTGGGCGACCACCAGCTCGTTCGCCGCCGCGCTCGGCCCGGTCGCCGGCGGGGCGCTGGTCGAGCTGTCCTGGCACTGGGTGTTCCTGATCAACCTGCCGGTCGGTGTGGTGGCCTTCGCCGGGGCGCTGCGGCTGGTGCCCGAGTCCCGCGACGACTCGATCACCCGGCTGCCCGACCCGCTCGGCGCCGTCGTGCTCGCGGTCGCGCTCGGGCTGGTGAAGGGCGACGAGTGGGGCTGGGCCGGGGCGGCGACGCTGGCCGCGTTCGGCGCCGGGGTGCTCGGCATCGCGTTCCTGGTCGCGCGCGTGCTGCGGCATCCGGCGCCGGTCGTGGATCCGGCCCTGTTCCGGGTGCCGGCCTTCGCCTGGGCGAACGTCACGGTGCTGGTGTTCTGCACGGCGTTCGGGGCGCTGTTCCCCAGCGTCGTGCTGTGGCTGGAGAACGTCGCCGGGTACAGCGCCATCGCCACCGGTGTCGCGATCCTGCCGGGGCCGCTGATGGTCCCGATCTTCGCCGTCGTCGGCCAGCGGCTGGTCCGGTACCTGTCGGTGGGCCGGCTCGTGGCCGTGGGCAACCTGGTGTTCTGCGTGGGCGCGGTGATGCTGGCGTGCAACGCCTCCGCGCAGGCGCGGTTCGGGACGGACATCCTGCCCGGCTGGCTCGTGACCGGCATCGGCATCGGGCTCGCGCTGCCCAGCATGCTCGCCGCCGCGACGGCGGGCCTCCCACCCGCCCGGGCGGCGACCGGCAGCGCCGTGGTCAACACCGGCCGCCAGCTCGGGTACGTGCTCGGGGTGGCCGTCCTGGTCGCCGCGCTCGGCACGCTCGACGCCGGGTCGGGCGCGGGCTTCCGGGCGGCGTGGTGGTTCATCGCCGGTGCCACGGCCCTCGGTGCCGTCACCGCGCTCGGTCTCACGCCCCGCGCATCCGCCGGGAAGTGAGGGGCCGGCTGCGCATCCTCGTCGGACCCCGCGGGTACCGTCCACGCAGGAGCACGACGCGTGGAGGAGCCACGGTGAAGGCGAAGGACCAGCTCAGCCTGTTCGAGGCGCTCCCGTGGTTCGTGCCGGACGTGCCGGCCCCGTTCGCCGACGAGCGGCGGGCCCACCTGTTCGCCGACGAGCAGCCCTACCTGGGCTACCGGATCGCGCGGTGTGGTGAGCGGCGGCGCATCTGGACGGCGATCGAGCACGTGCCCGGAGGCGAGCGGGTGCCGCGCTGCGCGGAGTGCCTCGCCGTGTCCTGATCGTCCGTCCACTGCGGACTAGGGTGCCCGGTATGGCGGGTGGAACGGCGGTCGAGGCGATCAACCACGTCACGCGTTACCTCGATCTGGCCGGCGTGTTCGCCTGCGCGATCCTCGGCGGCGCGATCGCGCGGAGCGAGCGGCTGGACCTGTTCGGGTTCCTGGTGGTGGGCAGCGTGTCCGGGCTCGGCGGCGGGGTCATCCGGGACACGCTGCTGCAGCACGGCACGCCGGTCGCGCTGACCGACTACGCCTACCTGCCGACCGCGCTGGCCGGTGCGCTGCTGTCGTTCGTGATCTCGATCAGCGAGAGCGCGTGGGACAAGCTGTTCACGGCTCTGGACGCGGCGGTGATCGGGTTCTGGGCGGTCACCGGGGCGCAGAAGACGCTGGCCGCCGGGCTGGGCTGGCTGCCGGCGATCCTGCTGGGCACGGCCACCGCGGTCGGGGGCGGCGCGCTGCGGGACATCATGCTGCGGCGCGTGCCCGCGGTGTTCGGCGGCAACGCGCTCTACGGCACGGTCGCCGCGGCCGTCGCGGCCACGATGGTGATCTGCCACTACCTGGGCGCCCCGCTGGTGGGTGTCGTGGCCGGGGTGGTCGGGGCGTTGTCGTTCCGGCTGGCGGCCGTGAAGTTCGGGTGGAACCTGCCCAACGGGCTGGAGTGGCAGCCGCACTCCCGCCTGGCGAGCAAGTGGCGCAGCCGCCGGGTGCGGCGCAACCCGCCGGAGGGTCAGGAGGGCCGGTAGCGGGCCCGGATGTGGAAGCGTTCGCCCTGCGGGCCGAGGATGCTCAGGAACTCGACCGGGCCGGTGTCGGCGTTGCCGAACCAGTGCGGCAGGTGGGTGTCGAACTCGGCGACCTCGCCGGCGGACAGGACGAGGTCCTGGTCGCCGAGGACGAGCCGGAGCCGTCCGTCGAGGACGTAGAGCCAGTGGTAGCCCTCGTGCGAGCGCGGATCGGGGTCGAGCCCGGACGGCCCGGCCGGGAGGATCTGTTTGAAGGCCTGCAGCCCGCCGGGTTTGCGGGTGAGCGGGATGACGGTCATGCCGTGGTGGGTCCGGGGCCGCGGGTAGACGCGCGGGTCGCCGGTGGCGGGCGCGCCGACGAGGTCGTCGAGCGGCACCTGGTGGGCCTTGGCCAGCGGCAGCAGCAGTTTCAGGCTCGGGGCGCGCTGCCCGGATTCCAGGCGGGACAGGGTGCTGACCGGGATGCCGGTGGCCTCCGACAGGGCGGTCAGGGTGGTGCCGCGGCGCCGGCGCAGCTCACGCAGCCGCGGGCCGACGGCGCCGAGCACGGCGTCGAACTCCTCGCTCATCTCTCCACTGTGCCCGCGGCTTTGCCGATTCCGCAAAGAACTTTGTCAGCCGGCGGGCGTGCGGGGCACCGTGGTGGTCATGGACTGGGACGAGATGTACCGCAGCCGCGAGCGGGTGTTCAGCGGCGAACCCAACGAGGTGCTGGTCGCCGAAGCCGCCGGACTGGCGCCGGGGCAGGCGCTGGACGCGGGCTGCGGGGAAGGGGCCGACGCGTTGTGGCTGGCGCGGCGGGGCTGGCACGTCACCGCGGTCGACGCCTCCCGCGTCGCGCTGGAACGGGCGGCCGCGGCGGACGACACCGGGCGCGTGGCGTGGATGCACGCCGACCTGACGGCCATGGCGCCACCCGCGGGCTGCTTCGACCTGGTGTCGGCGCACTACGTCCCGCTGCCCAAGGCCGACCCCGGCGTGCTGCGCGGACTGCTCGCCGCGGTCGCGCCCGGGGGCACGTTGCTGGTGACCAGTCACGATCCCGCCGAGCTGACCGCGCGCGAGGGGTTCGACCCGGCCGACTACTACCACCCGGCCGACATCGCCGCGCTGCTCGCCGCGGAGTGGACCGTGCTGGTCGACGAGATCCGGCCGCGCGCCACACCCGGCCGGTACACGCGGGACACCGTCCTGCGGGCGCGGCGGGCTACAGGCTGAGCGCCGCCAGCGTGGCGATGACCTCCTCCCGCGCCGGGCCGTCGAGTTCGCGCAGCGGGCGGGGCAGGACGCGATCGCCGGTCAGGCCGAGGTGGGTGGCCGCGGCGGCGAGGACGCGGATGCCGCCGTGGCGGGCGAACAGGTCCCACAGCGGTCGCAGGCGCTCCGACTCGGCGGGATCGCGCATGATCGCCTGGGCGGCGTCCGGGAACGTGCCGGCGAGGGCCGAGTACCAGGCGTCGCAGCCGGCGGCGAGTCCGGCGGCGGCGAACGGGTCGCCGCTGATCCCGATCGTGACGGTGTCCGGGATGCGGGCGCGCAGGGCGTCCACCCGGGCCTTGGCGCCGGCGGGCACGCCGGGGATCTTGATGGAGCCCACGCCGGGCAGTCCGGCGATGCGGCCGTGCAGCTCGTCGCTGAACTGGAAGTGCGTGGTGCGCGGGTTGTCGTAGACGCACAGCGGGACCGACAGTTCGCGGGTGACGTCTTCGTAGAGGCCGAACACCTCGTCGTCGGTGAGGGGCTGGTAGCTGACCGGGGCGAGCAGCACCGCGGCCGCGCCGGCGTTCTGGGCGTCCTCGGCCAGCGCGAGGACCTCGCTCGTGGTCAGCGCGCCGATGCCGACCATCACCGGGGTGCCCGCCGCCGCGCCGACGGCGATCTTGGCCGCCTCGGCGCGCTGGTCGCGGGTCAGGTAGGCGTAGGAGCCGGTGGAGCCGAGCGCGCCGATCGAGTCGACCCCGGCCGCGGCGAGGCGCTCGACCAGCCGGGCGTAGGCGGCGGTGTCGAGGCCGGTGCCGGTGATCGGGGTGAGCGGGAAGGCGGACAGGCCGGTGAACATGGAGGTTCCTCTCAGGGGCGGGTGGCGGTGAAGATCGCGTGGCCGGCGTGCAGCCAGACCACGTCGGCGTCGGCGAACCCGGCGTCGGCGAGCCAGGTCAGGTGCTCGGCGACCGAGGAGGGCGTGTCGAGCGGGTCGGGGCCGGGCAGGCGGTAGTAGTTCCACTCCGCGCGCTCGAACGCCCGGGCGGCTTCGTCGCCGCCCGCGTCGCGCACGGCGCGGTCCCAGTGCTCGGCGGCCACCGCGCGGGCCCGGGCGCCCGCGGGTTCGACCAGGTCGGCCATGACGAACACCCCGCCGGGCACGAGCATGCCGTGCAGGTCGCGGTAGAGCTCGCGCTTGCCGGCGCCGTCGAGGTGGTGCACGGCGAGCGAGGTCATCACGCCACCGAACGCGCCGCGCCGCCAGTCCCGGTCGTGGATGTCCGCCCGCACCCGTTCCCACCGGCCCGGGAACGGCGCGAGGCGGGCAGCCGCCTTGTCCAGCATCTCGGGTGAGCCGTCGAGCAGGATGACGCGGGCCCGGGTGTCGCGGCGCAAGTACTCCGCGGAGAGCAGGCCCTCACCGCAGCACAGGTCGAGCACGCGCGGTTCCGGGATGCCGGCGAGGAGGTCGCAGACGACCGCGATCTGCTCGCGCCGGTGCGGCACGAACGCGTCGCCGTGGGTGGTGAAGAGCTCGGTGTCGCTCGGCCGCCAGGCGGCGGGCTGCTCGGCGGGCATGGTCCTCACCCTAGCCAGCCCGGGCGAATCCTTTTCCGGCATCGGGCGGGTACTCAGCGCAGTGCGGCGCGGGCGCGGCCGAGGAACACCCGCGCCGCCGGGCTCACCGGGCCCGCCGCCCGCCAGGCGAGGACCAGGCAGCCGCGCAGCGGGGGATCGGTGATCGTGATCGCGTGCAGGTCGGGCCGGGTCGTGGCCACCGACTCCGGCAGGATCGCCACGCCCAGCCCGCGCGCGGCGAGGTCGGCCAGCACCGCGGGGTGCCCGGCCTCGAACCCGATCCGCGGGGTGAGGCCCCGCGCGGCGCAGGCCTCGTCGAGGCGGGCGCGCAGGCCGGTGCCGGCGGGCAGGCTGATCAGCGGCCGGTCCCGCAGGTGCGCCAGCGGGACCTCGGCTCGGCCGGCCCACTCGTCGTCCAGGCCGACCGCCGCGGTGATGGCCTGCTCGGTGAGGACCAGGACGTCCAGGCCGGGTGGTCGTTCGTCGGTGGCGAGGCTGACGATCCCCGCGTCCAGGCGCCCGCCGCGGATGTCCTCGGCCAGCTGCTCGGAGCGGCCTTCGACGAGCGTGATCTCCACACCGGGGTGCTCGTCGTGGAATGCGGCCAGCAGGCCGGGCACGTCGAAGCTGTGCGAGGTGACCATCCCGAAGGCGATCTTGCCCCGGACCAGGCCGCGGAACTCGTCGGCGACCAGCCGCGCCCCGGCGACGTCGGTCAGCGCCGCGCGGGCGTAGGGCAGGACCGCGGCGCCGACCTCGGTGAGCCGGACCGTGCGGCCGGAGCGGTCCAGCAGCTCGTGCCCCAGCTCCCGCTCCAGGCGCCGGACCTGCGCCGACACGCCGGGCTGGGCCACGTGCACGCGTTCGGCGGCGCGGGTGAAGTTGCCCTCCTCGGCGACCGTCACGAAGTACTCGAGCTGCCGCAGTTCCATAACCGCTGATTCTAGTAGCGAGACCTACCAGCTCTTGGACTTCTGGCTCGTGCGGCGAGAGGCTGGGTGGAGAGGAAGGGAGCGAAACATGATCGACAAGGCCCGGAGGCCGGAGGATCTGGCCGTGATGTTCGTGGAGCGCGCCAACGCGCGGGACGCGAAGGCGCTGGCCGAGCTGTACGCCGAGGACGCGGTGCTGGCGTTCCCGCCCGGCTCGCAGACGGTCGGCCGCGACGCGATCCGGGAGGTGCTGGAGCGCCTGGTGGAGCAGGGCGGTGAGTTCCAGGTCGAGGAACCGATGCCGACCGTCTACTACGGCGACCTGGCGCTGTGCTCGACCAAGCCGGCCGACGACACCGGGGGACGGGTGCAGGTCGCGCGGCGGCAGCCGGACGGCACCTGGCTGCGGATCATCGACCGGCCGGAGATCCGCCGCCCGGCGTGAGGTCGTCCGCACCGCGGCCTCGGCCGGCTGGCAGGCTCACCCGCCGGATCACACGGAAGTGCTCGCGGGGACCCGGCCGGTCGGCCGCTCGGCGATGATCTCCCGGATGCCGTGGCTGTCCACCCGCAGGAGGGTGGGCACCAGGTCGCCGCTCGTGTCGGGCGAGGTGCGCACCCACTCGGTGAGCTCCGGAGCCCAGCCGGAGCTCACACCGGCGACGTAGATGTGGTCCGGGCTGACCAGCGCCGCCAGCAGCTGGTCCTCGCCGACGTGCGCGCCGATAGTCTCGGCGAAGTCGTCCATCACGACCGCGGACGCGGCGCACAGGCTGTTGTCGCCGCGCTCCAGGATGACCAGGGGGCCCTTGTCCGGGTCCGGGGCGACCTTGACGATGAGCCCGCGCCGGAGGTTGCCGACCGCTTCGTCGATCAGCTCGTGGAACTCGTCCTCGCTCAAGGCATCGGCTTGGTTCCTCAGCAGGTGGGACATGCCGACCCGGCCCTCGGGCGTGGCGGTCGCCCTGGCGAAGCCGAGGTGCAGCCGGTCGTCCACCAGCGGCAGCGAGTAGTAGAGCTTCAGCGGACCGTCGTAGGTGTGGAGGATGGGCAGCCATTCCCCCTCGGATTCGGCCCGCACGAACGCGTCGCGCAGGCTCTCGAGCTGCACCTTCGTGTTCTCCTCGCGGGCGGCTTCGAAGGCTGTGTCCCAGTCGCCGTCGGCGGGGCGGTCGAAGTCGTGCGTGATCTCGGCACCGCGAAACGTCGCGGCGAGGAAGATCCGGTCCACCCGCGAGGGCTGCCAGACGCTGTGCACGCGGGTGATGTCGGGCGGCTGGACCTGCCGCTCCCGCTGGACTTGGCGCCAGGCCTGCCGGATGGCGTCCTCGGCCTGGGCCGGCGCCGCTGCCCGCAACAGATCGTCCTCGTCGCCGTTCACCTGGAAAACGACGACGTTCAGGCGCGCATTCTCGTCCACGCGCGATGATCTTACTCAGACGCGCCGACCGTTCCGTGCCGGCGCGAGAGCGGCCGCGGTGCTGTACCCCGCCGCCTCCGCTAGGGTGATCACCACGACCGACCGAGGAGGTGAGACCCGTTTCCGTTCCGCCAACCCGGGTGCTCGCCTCCGGCGACGAGTGAGCCGCGAGCGCCCGTTTCCCCCGTGAAAGGCGCTCTTTCGTGTCCGTCGATTCCGAAACCGTCGTCGCCGGCCGCCTGCGCGCCGCCGGCTGCGTCTTCGCCGAAGACGAGGCCCGGCTGCTGCTGGCCGCCGCGGCCACCCCGGCCGAGCTGGAGACCCTGACCGCCCGCCGGATCGCCGGCGAACCGCTCGAACAGGTCCTCGGCTGGGCCGGGTTCCGCGGCCTGCGCATCCACGTCGAACCGGGCGTGTTCGTGCCCCGGCGGCGCACCGAGCTGCTGGTCGAGGAGGCGGTCCGGCTCGCCCCGGCGCGTCCGGTGGCCGTCGACCTGTGCTGCGGCTCCGGCGCGCTGGGCGCCGCGCTGGCCGCGGAACTCGACCTCGCCGAGCTGTACGCCGCCGACCTCGACCCGGCCGCGGTGCGGTGCGCGCGCCGGAACGTGCCCGGTGCGGTGTTCGCAGGCGACCTGTACGCCGCGCTGCCGGACGAGCTGCGCGGGCGGGTGGACCTGCTGGTCGTGAACGTGCCGTACGTACCCACCGAAGCTGTCGCGCTGATGCCGCCGGAAGCACGCCTGCACGAACCCCAGCTGGCACTCGACGGCGGCGCCGACGGCCTGGACATCGCCCGCCGCGTCATAGCCGGTGCCCCGGCCTGGCTCGCGCCGGGCGGGCACCTCCTGATCGAAACGAGCGAACGCCAGGCGCCGGCACTGGTCCGCGCCGCCACCGGCGCCGGACTGGTCCCGCGTGTGGCGACCTCCGACGAGCTGGACGCCACGGCGCTCGTGGCCCGCCGGGGGCGGGGGCTAGGCGGGAGCTGAGCGGAGGCCGCGGAGCACGGGTTCGAGGTTGGCGACCGTGGCGGCGACGGCCGCACGCGCGTCGCCGCGTTCGAGGGCGTCCAGGAGGTCGGCGTGGGCGGCGGAGGAGTCCGGCAGCTGCGTCTCGTGGCGAACCAGGTCGGTCAGGATCTCGCGCAGCACCGGCTCCGCGGCCGTGAACAGGCTGAGCAACAGCGCGTTGCCGGACAGCTCCACCACGCCGCGGTGGAAGGCGAGATCGGCGTCGACGAACACCGCCGGGTCCGCGCCACGCTCGTCCTGCCGTTTCCGCAGGCCGGCGCGCAGACGCTCGACGTCCTCGGGCCGGACCCGCCGTGCGGCGAGCCGCGCCGCCTCGACCTCGAGCGCACGGCGGACCTCGTACACCTCGAGCACCCGCGCGCGCCGCACCAGCCGGCGCACGTCGCCGGTGTCGGCCGTCCCGGCGGCGACGAACGTGCCGGAGCCGTGCCGGACGTCCAGGAGCCCGTCCTGGACCAGCAGGCGAACCGCCTCCCGCACCGACGAGCGCCCGACCCCGAACTCCGCGGCGAGCTGGACCTCGTTGGGCAGCCGGTCGCCGGGCCGCCAGTCACCGCGCCGGAGCCGCTGCCGCAGCAGGCTCGCGACCTGGGGCACGACCGGTCCACGGCGCAGCTCCGTCATGGGCGCACGGTAGCACTGCAGACGTCTGAGGACTCACGTGCGGAGCAGCAGCCCGGTCCTCCTGCGGCCACGGCAGATCCGGCAGGTCAGGGCCGGGGGAGATGCGTGCTGTGCGCGTCGAACGCGCAGCGCAGTTGCCGTTCGGTCAGCAGGAACAGGAACGGCCGCCCGGCGCAGCGCGCGCACACGGTCGCGCAGGCCACGTCGTAGCCGTCGGGGCGGCTGAACACCGACGTGGCCACCCGCAGGTCCTCCGTCGAGCCGCAGCCGTCGCAGGTGGGCGCGATGGGGCAGTCGCTGTGGTCGGTGAGGGACTCGCGGGGCGGGTCGAACGCGAGGTTGTCCAGGTCGTCCGCGTCCTCCCAGGCCGGGTGCTGGTCGAGGAGCCGCCGCCAGCGGCTCTGCAGCTTGGTCGCCATCGCACGGTCCTTTCGTCGCTCCGGCCTCCCATGCTCGGCCGCCGCGAAGCCCACGGCGGCGTTGACACACGACCGGGCCACCAGAACGACCTGACCGGGTGACAGCGGGACCAAATCCTCTGGCCGCGTCCCCGTGGCCGGGCCTAGCGTCGGTGACCCATCGAGCCATGGCAGGAGACGGCGATGAGCGGCAGGATCGTCCACTTCGAAATCCCGTTCGACGACGGCGAACGCGCGCGCGGCTTCTACCGCGAGGCGTTCGGCTGGAACGTCACCGAGATGCCGGACATGAACTACACCAGCGTGGCCACCGGCCCGACCTCCGAGCAGGGCATGCCGAGCGAACCCGGCTTCATCAACGGCGGCATGTTCGCGCGCGAGGAGTCGGCCCCGAAGAGCCCGGTGATCACCATCGACGTGGCGAGCATCGACGAGACGCTGGGGAAGGTCGAGCAGCTCGGCGGCGCCAAACTGGTGGGCCGCACCGAGATCCCGGGCATGGGGTGCTACGCGTACTTCACCGACACCGAGGGCAACGTCATCGGCCTGTGGGAGAACCTGCCGCAGAGCTGACGCGCGCCTCGGTCCAGGCGCGGGCGAGGATTTCCTCGCCCGCGCCGGCGGGGGACTGGTCCGAGGAGTCGAGCCACAGTCCGAGGCGGGGCGTGTCACGCCGGAGCACCGCGTCGAGCTGGGTGATCGCCCAGTCGTCGTAGGCGGTCTTGCCGCGCCCCTCCTCGCGGGCGGCGATGGCTTCGGGCCGCGGCGCGAGCACGACCACCAGCAGGGGCCGCCGCCGGATCAGCTCGACCATCTCGCCGAGGTGTTCCCCGAGAACGACGTCCTGCGCGACGACCGTGAACCCGGCGTCGAAGTAGGCGTCGCAGGTGGCCGCGGTGAGGCGGTGACGCAGGCGGAGCTGCCGGACCGCCGCTTCGGCGGAGGGGTCCGGGCTCATGTCGGCGCGCCCGTTGACGATCATCCGGCGGAACCCGTCACCACGCACGTGCACCGACCGGGGAAGCCGCTCGGCGAGCATCTGCGCGACGGTGGACTTGCCGGCCGCCTGGATCCCGGTGAGCAGGACGATCGCCGGCTCGGACGGCAGGGACACGAGAACCTCCGGAACAGGGCAGCTCAACGGCTGCGGCGTGCGTGGGCGGCGACGCGGGCGCGGTTGCCGCAGACTTTGCTGTCGCACCAGCGGCGGTCGGCGCGGGCGGAGACGAAGACCTTGTGACAGCCACCGCCCTGGCATCGCCGCAGGTGCGCGATCTGCGGGCCGAGCAGGAAGTCCACCACCGCGCGGCCGAGCACCTGCGGGACGGCCTCCGGTCCGGCGTCGTCCACCGCGACACCGCCGGCCGCGGGCCGCACGCGGAACTCCGCGCGGGCGAGCCCGGGTGCGGTGGCGAACGCCAGTTCTCCGGCCGGCGGTGCTTCGCCGGCCGCGAGGTGGTGCAGAACGACCTGTGTGGCGTCCCGTCGCGCGAGAACCTCCGGCAGCGCGTCCGGCGGCATCGCGGCTACGCACGCGGCCAGGGCGGGCCAGGGCCGGGCCCACGCCCGGAACCGCTCGACGGTCGCGATCCGGTCCCGCCCGGGCGAGGACCGGGTGTTGGCGAAGGCCAGTGCCAGGGGTTCGGTCATCGACGACACCGTACCAAACTAATGGGTTGACTCATTAGTTCGGCTCGTGCGAGCCTCTGGTCATGGTGACGATCTCCCGGGAAACGGGCGCCCAGACCGAAGCCCGGCTGCGCCGGGTGTTCCGCGCGAGCACGATCGACTGGCTGCCCGGGGCCTGGTCCTTCGTCGAAGGTGCGGATGCCGTCCGCCGTGCGGACGCGATCGCGCTCGTCCGCGACGAAGGCCGCCCCAGCGCCCTGTGCCCGGCCGCCGGAGCTGGTGAGCGGTTCGCGGTGTTCCGCGTCGTGCTCCCGAAGGGCGCCGACGACAGCGGGTTCGTGGGCTGGCTGTCCTCTCGCGTCAAGGCCTCGACCGGGAGCGGCTTGTTCGTGATCTGCGGGCAGAACAGCGAGCGCGGCGGGATCTTCGACTACTACGGGGTTCCCGAGGCCGCGGCCGGGCCCGTCCGGGAGCTGCTCGACCGCCTGTCCGGCACCGGTTTCCTGGACGGCGTCGTGCTGCGCACCGTCGCGACGGCGGAGAGCTCGGCGCTCGGCCCCGGGACCGTCTTCTGCTTCGACCAGAACGGCGAGGCGATCACCGCGCGCTACGGCGGCGGCGGGATCGCCGACGGCTGGCTGGCCGGCACCCTCGACGGCGCCCGGGCCCGCTTCCACTACCTGCAGATCCAGACCGACGGGACCGTCGACAGCGGCCACTCGGAGGGCGAGGTGACCCGGTTGCCCGACGGACGGTGGCGCCTCACCGAGCACTTCACCTGGGCGACCCGCGAAGGTGGGGGAACCAACCGGCTCGAGGAGTAGCCCCCGGCCTCCTCGAGGATCGCCAGGTGCCGGGACAGGTTCCCGGCACCTGGCGAGGGTCCGGCGCAGGTATCCGAAGTCCACCTGCCCGGCCTCGGCGGCGATCGTGAGGATGCCGAGCCGGTGCCGCTGGTGCACGGTCTCGTCCAGGCCCGCCGCGGGGTGCTCGCTCACGCGCGCGCCCGCCGCTCGTGCCACGCCGCGACCGCGCCGCCCGCGAGCAGGACCAGCCCCGCGACGAGGCCGAAGACCATCGCGGCGGCGGTGGTGACGCCGCGCGCGGTCCGGCTATCGAGCTTCGAGCGGAGCGACAGGGCTCCGCCGACTGCGAGGTTCGCCGAACCACACACCCGCGACGACGAACAGCGGCGGGCGGGCGGCGGTCCCCAGCGGCGCGAGCACGCCGAACAGGATCAGCGGCGGGACGTAGGCGTGCCGGTCCGCCCGGGCCCGCGCCCGGAGCCGCGCCATCTCGTCGAGCAGGTTGGCCGGGGGAGGGGACCGAGCAGACGGATTTCCCCTGATCAACGGACGGGCACGGTGACCCGACCACGGGCGAAACCGGGCGCATGAGCCGCCCCGGCCGGTCGTCTGGGAATCCTGGACCGGGCAGAACGGGCGGCCGCGCTTGCGCCCGCCGGGTACGCCTAGGAGCTTTTGCGATGGGCGGCGTTGAAGCGCGCCTTCTTCTGGCGATTCCCGCACGTGTTCATGTCACACCACTTGCGGGTGCGGCTCTGGCTGGTGTCGAAGAAGGCAGCCCGGCAGGTCGCCGATGCGCACAAGGCCAGCCTGCCGTCCCGTTCGCCGGCGATGATGCTGATCGCGTCGGCGGCGATCACGCCCAGGGCGTCTTCCACGCGGGTTGCCGAGCTGAGTTGCCATCGCCGCTTGCCCTCGGGCGTCAGGACAGCCGCGGCCCTGCCCTGAGCGCTGCGGTCGTTGATGACTCGGACAGCGGACGCGGGGAGAGGGTCGTGGAGCGCGGCCGCTGTCGCGGCGGCGTGAATCGATTCCCGTAGTTCCCGGGCGAGTTCGAGCTGGGCTGTGGTGCAGGACTCCACGGCGAGGCCGCTCACCGCCAGCCAATCGACGAGTCGTTGCGGGACGGGAATGCGCTCCACCGGCTTGCCGTGCCGCTCCGACAGAGTTCCCGTGAAGCTGGTCGCCAGCACGGGGCCGAGGCGGAAGTCAGGGAACCCAGCCGGCATGGAACCACCTTAGCAGGTTGCCCCCGGCACGAAGACCTGTTAGAACCGTCTTAGCCGGTTCCACGACGCTGAGGAGGTCTCATGCCCGAGGTAGAAGCATTCGAAGCCCACGCACCCGACGCCGACCTCGACGATCTGCGCGCGCGACTGGCCGCCGCGCGGCTGCCGGAGGCCGAGACGGTCTACCGGGCCGCGCCCGATCCGCGGCGGTGGGACCAGGGCGTTCCGCTCGCCGACCTCACCGAGCTCGTGGGCTACTGGCGCACCGGGTACGACTGGCGGTCGTTCGAAGCGCGGCTCAACCGGATCGGCCAGTTCCGCACGACGATCGACGATGTGGGAATCCATTTCCTGCACCGCCGATCCGCGCGGGCGGATGCCACTCCGCTGATCGTGACGCACGGCTGGCCGGGCAGCGTTGCCGAGTTCATCGACGTGGCGGACGAGCTGGCGGATCCGGAAGACGCGGACGCGCCGGCGTTCCACGTCGTGGTGCCCTCGCTGCCGGGGTTCGGTTACAGCGACAAGCCGGCCACCACGGGGTGGGCACCGAAAAGATCGCGGCCGCCTGGGCGGAGCTGATGGGACGGCTCGGCTACCGCGAGTTCCTGGCCCACGGCGGCGACTGGGGAGGCGTGATCACCACGATCCTCGGTGGCCGGTTCCCGGAGCACGTTCTCGGCATCCACACCACGACCGCGCAGGCGCCGCCCGGGCTGACAGCCGACGGGCTGACGGCGGTCGAGCGCGCGTGGACCGAGGAAACCCACCATTTCTGGCACCACCACGCGGCGTACGCGAAGCAGCAGGCGACCCGGCCGCAGACGATCGGCTACTCGCTCGTCGACTCACCGGTCGGGCTCCTTGCCTGGATCCTGGACAAGTTCGCCGAATGGTCGGACACCGAAGACAGCCCGTTCGAAACGATTTCCCGGGACCGCGTGCTCGACAACGTCACCCTGTATTGGCTGACGTGGTCCGGCGCGTCATCGGCGCGCATCTACTACGAAAGCCACAACTCGCTGGACCCCGACCTGCGGGTCGACGTCCCGTCCGCGATCACGGTGTATCCCCGCGACATCGAGAAGTACCCGCGCCCCTGGGCGCAGCAGCGGTTCCGCCAGATCGTCCGATGGAGGGCACCCGAAACCGGGGGACACTTCCCATCGCTGGAGATGCCCGGGTATTTCGTCAAGGACCTGCGAGAGGGTCTCGCGGCAGTGCTGGCCGCTCAGCGCTGAACCCCGATCCAGCGGTGTAGCCGTGGAGTGCTTCCCATCGGATGTCGTGGGCGGCCGGCCAGAGGTCTGCCACCCAGATTCGTCCGCGATGAGCACTCACCAGAGCACTCAAATTCCGCCTGCGCCGCAGCGTGTTGAGGGTGGTGAGTGTGGGGCGACGCCCGCCTCTGATGCAGCTACTTGACATAATGTGCATTATCGGCGACCGCGACAACGTCGGAAAGAGGGGCACAGCGCGGTGAGGTTCGGGTTCGGTGGCGAGGTCGGACAGCAAAGCGGCCGGACTCGACCGTGATGTCCCATTGCGGCGGCGGCTCCCCGCCAAGTGGGTGGTAATCCGCTTGGCGAGCCCTCTCGCCCGTGCTGGGATGCGCCCGATGGATGCTTCTGAAGTACTCGCTCTCTTCGACCGTCAGATGCGGCGGGATGCCCTCCCGGACGCACCCGGCGCCGGGATCGAGCGGGTCGGCAAGGTGGTGCGGCAGGTCGGCGTTAAGGGCGGCTGGAGCGCAGTCGTCTGGTCCGGCCTGGACGCGGCCACGGCGCGGTCGGCGATCGCCGAGCAGGTGCAGTTCTTCGCTGAGCTTGGCCGCGAGTTCGAGTGGAAGCACTACTCGCACGACCAGCCGGACAATCTCGGCGAGCTGCTGCTGGCGGCCGGGTTCGAGGCTGGGTCCGGAGAGGCCCTGATGATTGCCCGGATCGCCGACTTGCCCGATGGCGGCGGACTGCCCGAGGGTGTCCGGCTGCATCCGGTGACCACGCCAGCCGACGTGGAGCTCATGCTGTCCGCGCACGAGGAAGCGTTCGAGACGACCGCGGACTGGCTACGGCCGAGCCTGCTCGACATGCTGGCCGAGAGCCCGGGGACCGTCAGCATGGTCGTCGCGATGGCCGGCGACGTGCCGGTCGGCGAGCCGCGGCTGGAACTGCACCCGGGCACTGAGTTCGCCAGCCTCTGGGGCGGTGGCACCGTACCCGCCTGGCGCGGCCGCGGGATCTACCGGGCGTTGGTTGCACACCGCGTCGAGGTCGCCGCCCAGCACGGCTACCGCTATGTGCAGGTGGACGCCTCCGACGAGAGCCGGCCGATCCTCCACCGGCTCGGCTTTACCGCTCTGGGCACCACGACCCCGTACGTCTACAAGCCGTAACCGGCACCGGCTCCCCCGCGCTCAGGAACCCACGTACTCGGCCAGGTGCTCACCGGTCAGCGTGGATCGCTTGCTGACCAGCTCCGCCGGCGTGCCCTCGAACACGATCGAGCCGCCGTCGTGGCCCGCGCCGGGGCCCAGGTCGATGATCCAGTCCGCGTGGGCCATCACGGCCTGGTGGTGTTCGATCACGATGACCGACTTGCCGGCGTCCACGAGCCGGTCCAGCAGGGCCAGCAGCTGCTCGACGTCGGCCAGGTGCAGGCCCGTCGTCGGCTCGTCGAGGACGTACACGCCGCCCTTCTCCCCCATGTGGGTGGCCAGCTTGAGCCGCTGCCGCTCCCCACCGGACAGCGTCGTCAGCGGTTGCCCCAGCGTCAGGTACCCGAGCCCGACGTCGGCCAGGTGGGTGAGGATCTTGTGGGCCGCCGGCACCTTCGACTCGCCGTCCGCGAAGAACGGGAGCGCCTCGGCCACCGGCATCGCGAGCACCTCGCTGATGTCGCGCCCGCCCAGCTTGTACTCCAGCACCTCGGCCTGGAACCGCTTGCCCTCGCACTCCTCGCAGGTGGTGGCCACGCCGGCCATCATCGCGAGGTCGGTGTAGATCACGCCGGCACCGTTGCAGGCCGGGCACGCGCCCTCGGAGTTCGCGCTGAACAGCGCGGGCTTGACGCCGTTGGCCTTGGCGAACGCCTTGCGGATCGGCTCCAGCAGCCCGGTGTAGGTGGCCGGGTTGCTGCGCCGCGACCCCTTGATCGCGCCCTGGTCGACCGTCACGACCCCGTCCCGGCCGGACACCGAGCCGTGGATCAGCGAACTCTTCCCCGACCCGGCCACGCCGGTCACGACGACCAGCACGCCGAGCGGGATGTCCACGTCCACGTCGCGCAGGTTGTGCTTGTTCGCGCCGCGGACCTCCAGCTTGCCGGACGGCTCACGCACCGACGGCTTGAGCGCGGCCCGGTCGTCCAGGTGCCGCCCGGTGAGCGTGCCGCTGGCCCGCAGCCCCTCGACGGTGCCTTCGAACACCACTTCCCCGCCCTCGGTGCCGGCGCGCGGGCCGAGGTCGACGACGTGGTCGGCGATCGCGATCGCCTCCGGCTTGTGCTCGACCACCAGCACCGTGTTGCCCTTGTCGCGCAGCTGCAGCAGCAGGTTGTTCATGCGCTGGATGTCGTGCGGGTGCAGCCCGATGGTCGGCTCGTCGAAGACGTAGGTGACGTCGGTGAGCGAGGACCCGAGGTGGCGGATCATCTTGGTGCGCTGCGCCTCGCCGCCGGAGAGGGTGCCGGAGGGCCGGTCGAGGCTGAGGTAGCCGAGCCCGATCTCGACGAACGAGTCCAGGGTGTGCCGCAGGGATTCCAGCAGGGGCGCCACGGACGGCTCGTCCAGGCCCTTGACCCACTCGGCGAGGTCGCTGATCTGCATGGCGCACGCGTCGGCGATGCTGAGGCCGTCGATCTTCGACGACCGGGCCTGCGCGGACAGGCGGGTGCCGTCGCACTCCGGGCAGGTGGCGAAGGTGACGGCGCGCTCGACGAACGCGCGGATGTGCGGCTGCAGCGCTTCGGCGTCCTTGGACAGCATCGACTTCTGGATCTTCGGGATCAGGCCCTCGTAGGTGAGGTTGATGCCGTCGACCTTGATCTTCGTCGGTTCCTTGTAGAGCAGGTCGTTGAGTTCGCGCTTGGTGTACTTGCGGATGGGCTTGTCCGGGTCGAAGAAGCCGCAGCCGCTGAAGATGCGGCCGTACCAGCCGTCCATGCTGTAGCCGGGGATGGTCAGCGCGCCCTCGTTGAGGGACTTGCTGTCGTCGTAGAGCTGGGTGAGGTCGATGTCGGAGACCCGGCCCATGCCCTCGCAGCGCAGGCACATGCCGCCGGTGACGTTGAAGCTGCGGCGCTCCTTCACGGTCCGCCCGGCGCGTTCCACGGTGACCGCGCCCGCGCCGCTGATCGAGGCGACGTTGAAGGAGAACGCCTGGGGCGAGCCGATGTGCGGCTTGCCAAGACGGCTGAACAGGATGCGCAGCATCGCGTTGGCGTCGGTGGCGGTGCCCACGGTGGAGCGCGGGTTGGCGCCCATCCGCTCCTGGTCGACGATGATCGCGGTGGTGAGCCCGTCGAGCACGTCGACCTCGGGTCTGGACAGCGTCGGCATGAAGCCCTGCACGAAGGCGCTGTAGGTCTCGTTGATGAGCCGCTGCGATTCGGCGGCGATCGTGCCGAACACCAGGGAGCTCTTGCCCGAGCCGGACACACCGGTGAACACGGTCAGCCGGCGCTTGGGCAGCTCGACGCTGACGTCCTTGAGGTTGTTCTCGCGCGCGCCGTGCACCCGGATGCGGTCGTGGCTGTCGGCGGCGTGCGTGGCAGGCCCCTGCGTGTTCTTCCGGGCGGCCTTGGTCATGGGGTCTCCTGGGAGGGTGGGGCGTGGCCGGCGGTCGCCGGCCACGCGATGGGGTCAGCTCAGCTGCTGGATGCGGACCATGTTGCCCGCGGGGTCGCGGAAGGCGCAGTCGCGCACGCCGTAGGGCTGGTCGACCGGCTCCTGGACGACCTCGGCGTCGCGGGCCTGCAGGCGTTCGAAGACGCCGTCGAGGTCCTTGGTGGCGAGGTTGATGCTGGCGAAGGTGCCCTTGGCCATCATCTCGGAGATGGCGTTGCGCTCGTCGTCGGTGATGCCGGGGGTGGCCTCCGGCGGGTACAGCACGATGGAGACGTCCTGGCCGGGCGGGCCCACGGTGATCCAGTGCATGCCGTTGAAGCCGACGTCGTTGCGGACCTCGAAGCCGAGGACGTCGCGGTAGAAGGCGACGGCGGCGTCCCGGTCGTTGTGCGGGAGGTAGGTGGCGTGAATGCTGATGTCCATGGCGGCCACACTATTTCCGGGCCGCCGGCGGCGCTTCTCGATTCCTGACCGGTCTGGTGACCTGCTTGGCGATGCACGCGGGCATGCCCAGCGTCGCGTCGGCGGCCTGGGCGCGGTAGGCGCTGGGTGGCATGCCGACCAGTTCGGTGAAGCGGGTGCTGAAGGTGCCCAGTGACGAGCAGCCGACGGCGAAGCAGACCTCGGTGACGCTCAGGTCGCCCCGGCGCAGCAGCGCCATCGCGCGTTCGATGCGCCGGGTCATGAGGTAGGAGTAGGGCGATTCGCCGTAGGCGCGCTTGAACTCCCGGCTGAGGTGCCCGGCCGAGACGTTCACGCCGCGGGCGAGCGCCTCGACGTCCAGCGGCTGCGCGTACTCCCGGTCGATCCGGTCCTTGACACGGCGCAGCATCGCGAGGTCGCGGAGGCGCTGGGCCTCGCCGGTACTCCTGGTCACCTGCGGAATCGTGCCATACCGGGCGCCGCCGCGGAGGCGGAATCGGCGCACCGGCCGTCGCGGTTCAGCTCACGGGCCGTTCGAAGGTCACCAGGATGCCCTCGACACCACCCGGCCCGAGACGGCCCTTCACGTCCGCCGTGGTGATGGCCTTGAGGCGCCAGCCCTGGGCGGCCTGGTCGTTGAGCACCTTCTCCAGCCGGGCGCCGGACATCTTGCCGCCGATGAGCTTCTCGCGCAGCTCGACCACCTTGTACTCGTACCGCTCCGCCATGCCGACGATCATCCCGGCCCGCGGCGGTGGTGTCGACCCGGTGGGTCAGCGCAGCCGTTCCAGGTCGCGGGCCGGTTCGGCGAGTTCGCGGGCCATGCGGCGCAGCTCACCGGCGTCGGCGCCGTCGTCGGCAGCGGTGACGACGTCCTCGGCGGCGCAGCGCAGCTGGAACAGGCGGTCCTGCAGCGCGGTCAGCTCGGTGTCGGACAGCACGACGGCGTCTTCGGGCAGCCCGGTGCGCTGGACCGCGACCCGGCGTTCGTAGGCGCGTTGCCGGCAGGACTGCCCGCAGTACCGTCGCCGGCGGCCGGTGCTGCCCTGTTCGATCGGCCTGCCGCACCATCCGCAGTGCAGGACGGCGCCCGCCCGCCGCCGGCGTGGGGCCACCGCCTCGATCTGGTCCACCTGTCCGCTCACGCAGCAGACCCTAACCGGCCACTCCGCACTCATGCCTCGGCCACGCCGATGCCGCACACTGGTCGGGTGCAGATCAACCACCCGTACCTGAGCGGCACCCTGCCCCGCGCGTTCGCCCACCGCGGCTGGCACCTGGACGAGCTGGACGGGCTGGAGAACTCGCTTCCCGCGTTCCAGCGCGCGGCCGCCGAGGGCTACGCCTACGTCGAGACCGACGTGCACGCCACGGCCGACGGTGTGGTCGTGGTCCACCACGACGCGCTGCTGGACCGCACGACCGACGCGCACGGCCCGATCGCGAAGCAGACGTGGAAGGCCGTGCGGCAGGCCAAGATCGGCGGCCGCACACCGGTGCCGCGCCTGGAGGACGTGCTGGAGGAACTCCCCCAGACCCGGTTCAACATCGACATCAAGAGCGGCCGGGCGGTCGTGCCGTTCGTGAAGACGATCGAGCGGATGGGCGCGTTCGACCGGGTCGCGGCGGCCGCGTTCTCCGACACCCGGCTGGCCGCGATCCGCAAGCTGGCGGGGCCGAAGCTGATCACGTCGATGGGGCCGCGGTCGGCGGCCGTGCTGTGGGCCAGCGGGTGGCTGCCGTGGGCGCGGCTGGGCTTCCTGTGCCGGGGCGAGATGGCGCAGGTGCCCTCCCGGCAGGGCGCGATGACGGTGATCGACCGCGGGTTCGTGCGCAGCGCCGAGCGGGCCGGCGCCGAGGTGCACGCCTGGACGATCAACAACCGCGCCCACATGGAGCGGCTGCTGGACCTGGGTGTGCACGGCATCGTCACCGACCGGCCGGACGTGCTGCGCGAGGTGCTCACCGAGCGCGGCGCCTGGCCACCGGCGACCTAGCGCGGCGGCTTGCCCTCCCACGCCGCGTTCCACGTCTTGGGGCCCAGGCGCCCGGAGTCGTTGATGCCGTTGGCGCGTTGCAGGTCCAGGACGGCGTCGCGGGTCTTGTCGTAGTAGCAGCCGGTGCCGGTGAAGCCGTAGCCGAAGGCGTTCATCCGCAGCTGGAAGGTCTTGAGGGCGTCGGCGCAGTCGCCGTAGGCGTAGACGACTCCGGGCCAGGCGGGTTTGGTCACCGGCGCCGGGGCGGGGACTCCGCCGCCGCCGATGTAGGCGCTCTCGGCGTAGCTGGGGACGCGTTTGCTGCGGGCGTCCTTGTCGTTGCGCAGCCCGAGCATGCCGGCGCACTCCCAGGGCTGCCAGCCGCGCATGCGGTAGAGGTAGAGCGCCCGGTAGTCCTGCTCGGCGGGGGTGGCGAGGTCGGGGCGGCCCTTGCCGCCGACGCTGCGCCAGGTGGGCAGGTCGAACTGGTAGGCGCCGTAGTAGCCGTTGCCGGTGTTGACCGAGTAGCGGTTGCTGGACTCGCACATGCGCAGCTTCAGCCAGGTCGCCGCGCTCGGGTCGGCCGCCGCGGACGGGGCGGTGACCACCTGGACCCCCAGGGCGAGCAGCACCGCGAGCACGAGCCCGGCGCTCGCGCGGGCCGGGGGTCTCCACCGGGGCTTTCTCATGCGGCCACCGTAAGTTTGGACATCAGGAACCACAACTGTCACAACAAGCCCATCAGCATCACCGGCACCACCCGCCGGCCGGCCCCCGCCTCGCGCGCGGACCTGCGAACACCCCGGAAAACCGGACAAAGTGCTCCCCTTAGCGCCACTCCCCTGTCATCGGCACCCGGAGGCGGCGGCTCCGCTGTTTTCACCCGATCAAGGGAGCCGTCGGCGGGGCTGGATAGGGTCGTCGGTCGTGACCACCCCTGTCGACTCCGATCCCGACCCGACCGACGCCCTGTCCCCGCTGCCCTCGCGCAACGGCTCGGGCGTGCCGGCGCGGGGCAGGCTGCGGTTCTGCTACGGACCGATGGACTGCGGCAAGTCCACGCTGGCGCTGCAAATCGACCACAACCACGCGCGGCAGGGCCGGCGCGGGATGCTGCTGGTGCGGCACGACCGCTCGGGCGAGCCGCGGATCAGCAGCCGGATCGGGATCACGCGCGGGGCGACCGAGGTGGGCGCGGACACCGACCTGCGGCAGCTGGTCCGCCGCGAGTGGGTCGCCGGGCGGCACCTGGACTACCTGATCGTGGACGAGGCGCAGTTCCTGTCCGCCGAGCAGGTCGAGCAGCTGGCCGAGCTGGCCGACGAGGTGTCCCTGGACGTGTACTGCTTCGGCATCGCCACCGACTTCCGCGGCCGGCTCTTCCCGGGCGCGCGGCGGCTGTTCGAGCTGGCCGACGAGCTGCAGCCGGTGCAGGTGGAGGTGCTGTGCTGGTGCGGCGCGCCGGGGCGGTTCAACGCCCGGGTGGCTGACGGGGAGGTCCTCCGGGAGGGGGACACGGTGGTGGTCGCCGACACCGTTCCGGGGGTAGTTGAAAACACAAGTTCACCACACTGGGAGACGGAAGTGGCTACGTTGCGTTATCAAGTATTATGCCGCCGCCACTTCCGGCTCGGCGACCTCGGGCCCGCGACACCACGGCACGGTCAGCTACGACTGACCTGAACGGATCAGCCGCTCCCCCGCACGGGGGAATATGCCGAGAAGAGCACCACATCCGCGTCACGTCGCGCGCCGAATCACCTCTCAACAGAGGAAGCTGTTGCCGAGGGGTGACGCAGCTCATCGTGAGTAACGACATGGTGCGGTGGGAATTCCCAGTTGCCAGTAGCCGTTGCATAGGGTGAGCATCACCCTGGCTCTAGACCCGGAGCCGACTGAAAGGACGTCATCATGGCCGACCGTGTTCTCCGTGGAAGCCGGCTGGGAGCGGTCAGCTACGAGACCGACCGCAATCACGATCTGGCCCCGCGCCGGACGGTGCGTTACGCGTGTCCGAAGAACCACGAGTTCGAGGTGCCCTTCTCCGACGACGCCGAGATCCCCTCGGTGTGGGAGTGCCGCCTGCACGGCAGCGAGTCCGAGATCGTCGATGGCGCGCAGCCCGAGCAGAAGAAGGTCAAGCCGCCGCGCACGCACTGGGACATGCTGCTCGAGCGGCGGAGCATTCCCGAGCTCGAGGAACTGCTGAACGAGCGTCTCGCTGAGCTGAAGGGACGGCGTACGTCCAAGTCGGCGTAGCGCTCCTGCCTCTCCCACCACACCGAAGGCCCCCGTGTCCTCCCGCCACGGGGGCCTTCGCCTGTGCCGGCCCCGGTGGGTCCAGCCCCACCGGGGTGTGGGCCTGGACCGGTACTGCCGGGCACGGCGGCCCGCATAGCGTCGCCGGAACGACGAACGAGACAGTGCACAAGTGCCTGGTGATCTACGGCGTGATGAGTGGCGTCGTGCCGGCGACGGTGGCCGTCCTGCCGGTCGCGATCGTCGCGGTCGATCTGATCCCGGGTGTCTGCCCGGTCTGGTACGCCGCGATGCAGGGTGCGTCGGCGGTGCCGCTGATCGCGGTCGCCGTCCTCAGCCGAAGCGGCGCAGCAGCGTCCGCACCTGCTCGGCCCGGTGGCGAGCGCCCCACAGACCGACCCGCAGCAGGGCCTCGCGGATGATGGCGCCGCTCATCTTCGACTGGCCGATCTCGCGCTCGGTGAAGGTGATCGGCACCTCGACCACGTCGAACCCGGTGCGGACGGTGCGCCACGCGAGGTCGATCTGGAAGCAGTAGCCGCGCGAGGCGATCTCCTCCAGCGGCAGCTTCTCCAGCACCTCCCGCCGGTAGGCGCGGAACCCGGCGGTCACGTCCTTGATCCGCACGCCGAGCGCGAGCCGCGAGTAGAGGTTGGCCGCGCGGGAGAGCAGTTCGCGGTGCTTGGGCCAGTTCACCAGGCTGCCGCCGGGCACGTACCGCGAGCCGAGCACCAGGTCGGCGTCGCCGAGGGCGTCGAGCATCCGGGGCAGGTCCTCGGGGGCGTGCGAGCCGTCGGCGTCCATCTCGACGATCGTGCAGTAGTCGCGTTCCAGGCCCCACCGGAACCCGGCCACGTAGGCGGCGCCGAGGCCGGCCTTCTCGGTGCGGTGCAGCACGTGGACGCGGTCGTCACCGGCGGCGATCTTGTCGGCGAGCTCGCCGGTGCCGTCCGGGCTGCCGTCGTCGACGACCAGCGCGTGCACGGCGGGCAGCGCCCGGTGCAGCCGCTCCAGGACGACCGGCAGGTTGTCCCGCTCGTTGTAGGTCGGGATCACCACCAGCACCGGATCGATCGGTCGCGTCGGCCGTGGCGCGTGCGCCATCCCCTTGTTCCTCCCCCGCGGAGAACCTCACTCCGCCCTGGTCGCCGTCGTGCTCGTGACCCGGGTGCGGAAGCGGAGCACGAGCCCGGCCAGGATGGCGGCGATCGCCGCTGCGACCAGCCCGTACTCCGTCGAGGCCCCGAGTCGATCCGACAGCGTAGCCTGTGTGCGCAGCGGCACCTCCCCGACCAGGGAGGCGGCGGTGAACTGGCTGGTCGACTGCGTCACGGTGCCGTCCGGCTCGACCAGGGCGCTGACCCCGCTGGTGGCCGACACCACGACCGCGCGGCCGTGCTCGACGGCCCGCAGCCGCGCCATCGCCAGCTGCTGGTAGGTCATCTCGCTGTGCCCGTACCAGGCGTTGTTGGTGGGCAGCACGATCAGCTGGGCGCCGTCGTTGACCGCGTCGCGGGAGACGTAGTCGTAGGCGATCTCGTAGCAGATCGGCACGGCCACCCTGGTCCCGGCGATGTCGAGCACCGCGGGCGCGGTCCCGGCCCGCATGTCGCTGGTGTCGTCGACGAACGGGGTGAACCAGCGCGCGATCGACCGCGCGGGGACGAACTCGGCGAAGGGCACCAGCTCCTGCTTGCTGTAGCTCTCGCCGCGGCCGGTGACCGGGTCCCACACGAACTCGATGTTCTGGGTGCGCTGCCCGGGTTCGCGGTAGCGGGCGCCGATCAGGGTGGGGATGCCGAGGTCGCGCACCACCTGGTCGAGCACGGGGTCGGTGGTGGTGAGGTCGGTGGCGGTCTCCGGCCACACGATCAGGTCCGGCGCGGGCACGGCGCCGGAGCGGATGCGCGCGGCCAGCACTTCGCTCTGGGCGAGGTGGTTGGCGCGCAGGGCCGGTGACTCGTTGATCAGGTCGATGCCGACGTCGGGCGCGTTGCCCTGCACGGTGGCGACGGTGCGGGTACCGGCCTGCGCGCCGGTGCCGATCGTGGGCCACAACGCCAGCCCGGCGATCACCGGGACCACGGTGGCGATCACGGGCAGCCGCGCGGCGCGCCAGTCGCGGCGGGCGGCGTGCGCGAGCAGCGCGGCGAGGCCGAAGCCGGTCACCACGACGGCGAACCCGGTCAGTGGCGCGCCGCCGATCGCGGCGAGCGGGGTGAAGGCGCCCTCGGGCTGGCTGAACGCGACCCGGCCCCACGGGAACCCGCCGAAGGGCCACCAGCTGCGCGGGGTCTCGCTGGCGATGATCACCGCCGCCATCCACACCGGCGCGCCGGGCAGCCGAGCGGCGACGGTGCACAGGGCGGCCGCGAGCCCGAGGTAGGCGGCCAGGGCGGCGGACAGCCCGGCCCAGGGCGCCGGGCCGAACCCGCGGCCGAGGAAGTCCTGCAGCCAGAACAGCAGCGGCAGGTACAGGCCGAGCCCGAACACGAAGCCGTAGCCCAGGCCACCCCAGAACCGCCGTCCCCGCAGCACCAGGCCGAGCCCGGCGAACCCGAGCGGCGCGAGCCACCACAGGTCGCGGGGCGCGAAGGCGAGGTAGAAGACGAACCCGGACGCCGCGGCGAGCGCCAGGCGCAGCAGCCACGGCCGCCAGGCCCGCTTCTTCCGGGGAGGTGCCGACGGTCCGGCGGATTCGGCCACAGGTGCTGCCACGTGCTGAACTCTAGGCCGCGGAGGTGAACGCGTCGTAGAGAACCTCGCCCGCGCGGACGGTGCGCAGGCAGGACGGCAGCGGCGCGTCCGGGTCGAGCGGCGGCAGCGCGGGCACGCGGGAGCGCGGGTCGGTGGACCAGCGCTGGACCCGGGAGTCGGGTGCGGCGACGACGAGGTCGGCGGCGTCCCAGACGGCGTAGTGCGCGGGGGCGCCGGGGACCAGGCTGCCGGTGAGGCCGTCGGTGTCGCCGGCCGCGCGGTGGCCGCCGCGGGTGTGGGCGGTGAAGGCGGCGCGGGCGGACAGTCCGGAGCCGGGTGTGCGGTGGTGGATGGCGGCACGCACGCTCTCCCACGGCTGCAGCGGGGTGACCGGGCAGTCGGAGCCGAAGGCGAGCAGGACCCCTTCGGCGGCGAGCATCGCGAACGGGTTCATGCCCGCGGCCCGCCCGGCGCCCAGCCGCCGGGCGTACATGCCCTCCGGGCCGCCCCACAGCGCGTCGAACTGGGGCTGCATGGAGCCGGTGACGCCCCACCCGGCCAGGGCCTTCGCTTGCTCGGCGTCGATCATCTCCAGGTGTTCCAGCCGGTGGTGGCCGCCGGCCAGGGCCCGCTGGCCGACGGTCTTCTCGGCGAGCTGGAAGCCGCGGACGACCTCGGCCACCCCGGCGTCGCCGATGACGTGGAAGCCGGCCTGCAGCCCGGCTTCGGTGCACGCGATCAGGTGGGCGGCGATGGCGTCGGCGTCGAGGTAGCGGGCGCCGGTGGAGGAGGGTTCGTCGAGGTAGGGCTCGTGCAGCGCGGCGGTGCGGGAACCCAGGGCGCCGTCGACGAACAGGTCCCCGGCGAGGCCGCGCGCGCCGAGGCGGCGGGCGGTGCCGGCGGCTTCGAGTTCGCCCCAGTAGCCGACGACCTCGGGGTGGCCGGGTTCGGCGGCCAGGGCGAGGAGGTCGGCGAGGTCGTCCTCGCCGGAGATGTCGGGCCCGGCGCACTCGTGGACGCTGACGATGCCGCGGGCCGCGGCCAGCCGGAGGAACGCTTCCTGGGCGCGGCGTCGCTGCTCGCGGGTGAGCGCGGCGCGCACCGCGCCGCGGACGTGGTGGTGCGCGTCGCGGGTCAGGGGTCCCTCGGCGGACCAGCCGGCGGCGTCGCGGGCGGTGGGGGCGAGTCCGACCAGCGCAGTGGACACCAGCGCGGAGTGGACGTCGACGCGGCTGAGGTAGACGGGCACGCCGCCGGCGGCCTCGTCGATCTCGGCGCGGCTGGGCAGCCGGGGCGTGGTCCAGGTGGTTTCGTCCCAGCCGTGGGCGATGAGGACCTCGCCGGGGCGGGCGGCGGCGCGGATCGCGGCCAGCAGCCCGGCGGCGTCGGTGATCCCGCCGAGGTCCACCCCGGCCAGGTGGAGGCCGGTGGCGGTGGCGTGCACGTGGGCGTCGACGAAGCCGGGGGCGACGAACGCGCCGTCGAGGTCTTCCACGCGGGCGTCCGGGTGGAGGGCGCGCGCGGGGCCGTCCTGGCCGATCCAGACGATCGTGCCGTCCTTGACGGCCATCGCGGTGGCGTCGGGGTTGCTGGGCGAATGGATCCGCCCGCCCAGCAGGAGCGTGGTGCTGTCGTCGGTCACGGTGTCGAGTGTGCACGATGGGTCGCGACGAAAGCATTTACGTCGTATTGTCACTTTCACCGGAAGTTTTGACGCCACAGCGCCGACGAGGAGCAGAGTTGACTGCGATCCAGGAAGTCTCCCCCGCCGACACCACCGATGTCGCCGACCAGCCCTACGCCTACCGCCGCACCGAGCTGACCGAACCGGACTGGCGCCGGTTCCCCGGGTGGCGCGAGGTGACCGAGGCGCAGTGGCGGGACGCCCAGTGGCAGCGGGTGCACTGCGTGCGCAACATCAAGCAGCTGCGGGCGGTGCTGGGCGACCTCGTCGCGGACCGCTTCTACGACGACCTGGCCGCCGACCAGCGCGAGCTGGCGACGATGTCCATGCTGGTGCCGCCGCAGATGCTCAACACCATGTCGGTCGAGTCGACCGAGGCGTTCTACGCCGATCCGATCCGCCGCTACATGCTGCCGGTGCGCAGCGACCGCGACCCGGAGTGGCCCAGCCACCCGCACTCGGCGCGCGACTCGCTCCACGAGGCCGAGATGTGGGTGGTGGAGGGCCTGACCCACCGCTACCCCACCAAGGTGCTGGCCGAGCTGATCTCGACCTGCCCCCAGTACTGCGGCCACTGCACCCGGATGGACCTGGTGGGCAACTCGACCGAGCAGGTGGTCAAGCACAAGCTGGACCTCAAGCCGGCAGACCGCCAGGACGCGATGATCGGCTACCTGCGCCGCACCCCCGGGGTGCGGGACGTGGTGGTCTCCGGCGGGGACGTGGCGAACGTGCCGTGGCACCAGCTGGAGTCGTTCCTGATGCGGCTGCTGGACATCGAGACGGTGCGCGACATCCGGCTGGCGACCAAGGCGCTGGCCGGGATGCCGCAGCACTGGCTGCAGCCCAAGATCGTCGAGGGGCTGGAGCGGGTGGCCGGCACCGCGCGGCGGCGCGGGGTGAACCTGGCGATCCACACACACGTCAACCACGTCCAATCGGTGACGCCGCTGGTGGCCGAGGCGGCGCGGACCGCGCTGGAGGTCGGGGTGCGGGACGTGCGCAACCAGGGGGTGCTGATGCGCGGGGTGAACGCGACCCCGGCGGCGCTGCTCGATCTGTGCTTCGCGCTGCAGGGTGAGGCGAACATCCTGCCGTACTACTTCTACCTGTGCGACATGATCCCCAACGCCGAGCACTGGCGGCTGGCGGTGTGGGAGGCGCAGGACCTGCAGCACGCGATCATGGGCTACCTGCCGGGATACGCGACGCCCCGCATCGTGTGCGACGTGCCCTACGTCGGGAAGCGGTGGGTGCACCAGGTCGCCGAGTACGACCGGGAGCGCGGCATCTCCTACTGGACGAAGAACTACCGCACCGGAATCGAACACGCCGACCCCGAGGCGCTGCGCCGCCGCTACCCGTTCTACGACCCGATCTCCACGCTGCCCGAGCAGGGCCGCACCTGGTGGGCGGCGCAGGGCTGAGACGGACAGGCCGCGGCGATCCCGGCCCCGCGGGAGGCAGTCCACGAACGTGGTTGCCGGGTAGGCGACGAACGCGGCGTGCAGGATCCCTCCGGGCAGGCGGGTCGCGGCCAGTGAGCCGACGACGGCGCCGAGCGCGCGGACGCGATCAGCGGCCACACGCGGTCCCGGCGCACACGGCCGGCGCGGGCCTCGGTGACGGTGGCGGCCAGGGAGTTCACCACCATCACCGGTCGAAAGCGGCGAGGGTGCCTGGACCGTGCCCCCGGGGCCGCCGGTCCTCATCCCGCCGCGGAGGCCGCACCAGGTCCTGATACGTCAGCACCCGCAGCCTCTACCTCGAACCCGCCGCCGTGCCGGGGTTTCCCGCCCGGTGCCGGGTCGTCGCGGTTTTCCCACTGCTGCGGGGAACTGTTGTTCGGCACCGTCGGCATCGAGCCGGAGTACCGCGGCTGCGCGCCCCTGAGGGGAATTCCAGCGGCGGTGCCAGCGGGCCTGCGTCCTGCACGCGATCCGGCTCCTCGCGACCGGCGCGACCGTGACGGCGGTCGCCTCGGCGCTCGGTTACGACACGCCGGCCGCGCGCACGGTGATGGTCCGCCGCGAGACCGGGTTCCTCACACGTGCCGCAGCGCCTGGTTGAGCAGGTTGCCGCTGTGGTCGAGGCAGTCGTGGCAGATCACGGCGCCGGTTTGGGCACAGCGCATGCGCGGCAGGCCGCGGGTGAAGCCGAGGAAGGTGCGCCGGTCCGTGCGGTCGCAGAATTCGCACGGCGCTCCCCCGGCCCGGACCCGGTCCAGCTCCGTGCCACCCCGGCTGGTGCGCGGGCGGCCGTCGCGGACGAGGCCGAGCCCGGTTTCCACGCAGCGGGCGCAGATCGGCCCGGACGGACCGGGCACGCGGCGCTCACCGGCCGCCGGCGGGGTGTCGCAGAACCTGCACCGCATCGTCGGAGTCTTCCCCGCCGGCCGGGGCGGGAAACCCGCTCACTCCACGCGCGCGATCAACGCGCCCTGCACCAGCGCGTCGCCCTCCTTCGCCAGCAGCCGCACGACCCCGGCCGCGGGCGCGGAGATCTCCACGTCGGCCTTGTCCAAGGCGACCTCGGCGAGCAGATCGCCCTCGGCGACGCGTTCGCCGTCGTGGACGAACCACGTCGCCACCACGCCCTCGGCGTCGGGATCGGACTCCGACAGCAGCGGGAACAGCACGTCGGTCACGGCGCGACCACCTCCTGCCCGGAACGTCCAGGATGTGCCGCGCCACGCGGTTCTGGCAAGCGCGTCACCCGTCCTGAACCCCGGGGCGGGCGGCGCGAATGATCATGGGCACCGGGCTCACAAGGGCTTTGGCCCGGCTTCTCTAAACTGCCACCGGTGCGACGGTTTCGGTGGTGGATCGGCGGGGGCGTCCTGCTCTTCGTCCTGGTGCTGGTGGGGATGTTCGCGTTCACCGGGCCGAGCGCGCCACCCGGGCCCGTCGACCGCCCCGGCCCGCCCGGCACCGGCCCGCTGACGATCGTGTCGATGGGCGACAGCACCCTGTCCGGGGAAGGCGCCGGCGACTACACGCCGGACACCAACGGCACCAACGGCGACTGGTGCCACCGCTCCCCCAACGCGACGGTGGAGAAGACCGACATCCCGGGGATCGTGGAGAAGGTCAACCTCGCCTGCTCCGGCGCGCCCGCCGCGCAGGTCGGGCTCGGCGACACCCGGCAGTGGACCGAGCCCTCGCAGGCCGGGCAGCTGGCGGAGCTGGTGAAGACCCACCGGGTCGCGGCGATCGTGGTGGCCGTGGGCGCCAACGACGACCCGCACTTCTCCCAGCTGATCTCGCAGTGCTTCCAGGCGTGGTTCGTCTCCGGCAACGCGCCCTGCCGCACCGCGATCGCCCCGACCTGGCAGCAACGGGTGGACGCGATGGTGCCGAAGGTGGTCGCGGCGCTGGGCGACATCAAGACGGTCCTCGCCCGGGCCGGGTACCAGCCCGGGGACTACCAGCTGGTGCTGCAGTCCTACGCGGCGCCGATCGGCCCGGGGATCCCGGCGAACCTGCAGAACCTCAACGGGTGCCCGTTCCGCACCGAGGACCTGCGCTGGGTGGTCGAGGAGGGCGTGCCGGTGCTCTCGCGCGGCCTGGCTTCGGCGGCGGCGCAGGCCGGGGTCCGGTTCCTGGACCTCTCCCGCGCCGGGCTCGGCCACGAGGCGTGCAGCGGCGGCGCCGACCCCTCCACGGAGTGGTTCAGCCGGCTGACGCTGCAGCTCAACGACCTGGCCGACGCCGACAGGGCGAGCCATGCCATTCAGGAATCGTTCCACCCCAACGCCAACGGGCACGCCCAGTTCGGCCGCTGCCTGACCGAGTTTCTGGCGACCGACGCCCCGGCGGCGGCGTGCCTGAAGGGACAGGACGGCAACCTCCACCCGGCCGCGACGGTCACCGCCGGTTAGAGGTCGAGGGCGGCGCGCAGGGCGATGTCGACCTGCTCCTGCGTCTGCTGGTCGATCTCGGCGATGCGTTCGACGAGCCACCCGCGGTAGAGGCGGGTCAGGAACAGCGTCGAGATCCAGAACCGGCTGTCCAGGGCGACGCCGAGGATGTCCTGCGGGTCCTCCTCCAGCAGTTCGGTGCCGATGAGCCACGGCCGTTCGGACTCGTTGACGCCGTCGGAGGACAGCAGCAGCACCGTGCGTTCCCGGGACGGCTGGGTGGGCGGCTTGTACGCCCAGATCTCGCCTTTACGCACCCAGGTCCTTCTCCGCCGCGGCCAGTTCCGCCTCGTCGGCTGCCGCCAGTGCCTCCGCGTCGGGCCGGGCCGGGGCCCGGTAGCCGGTGCGGACCGCCTCCCGCCGGGCGGCGCGGGACAACCACGCCGACAGGGAGATCCCGTGCGCCTTCGCCGCGCGCTCGGCGTACTCGATGGCCGCCGTGTCCAGCGAGAGCGTGACCTTACGAGTTGCCATACCTTTTATCGTACCCTTCGCCCGGTGGTTGTCACACCGTCGGCGGACGGCCCTCGAACGGAGTGGACAGCACCACCGTCGTCCGGGTGGACACCTTCGCCGCCTCGCGGATCCGGCGCAGCAGGTCCTCCAGGTCCCGCGGCGAGGCCACGCGCACCAGCAGGATGTAGGACTCGTCGCCGGCCACCGAGTAACACGACTCGATCTCGCGGATGTGCTCGATGCGCTGCGGGTAGTCGTCCGGCGCGGCCGGGTCGTTCGGCGTCAGCGAGATCAGCGCGGTCAGCGGCAGCCCGATCTGCTCGCTGTCCAGCCGCGCCACGTACCCCTGGATCACGCCGCGCTGCTCCAGCCGCCGCACGCGCTGGTGCACCGCCGACACCGACAGCCCCACCCGCTCGGCCAGGTCGGTGAAGGAGCAGCGGCCGTCGCCGGCCAGCTCCCGCGCGATCGCCTGGTCCAGCGGCTCCAGCGGCCCGCTCACGAGTCGAGCACGACGAGCTCGTGCGGGCGCTGGTTGAGTGCTTCGGCCCCGTCGGCGGTGACCACCACGATGTCCTCGATGCGGGCGCCCCACCGGCCCGGCCGGTAGATGCCCGGCTCGACGCTGAACGCCATGCCCGGCTCCAGGACCAGGTCGTTGCCCTCGACGATGTAGGGCTCCTCGTGCACGTCGAGGCCGATGCCGTGCCCGGTGCGGTGGATGAAGAACTCCCCGTACCCGGCGCCGGCGATGATCCGGCGCGCCGCGGCGTCGACCGACTGCGCGGCCACGCCGGGCCGCACCGCCTCGACTGCCGCCCGCTGCGCGCGCTGCAGGACCGCGTAGGTCTCGGCCACGTCGGCGTCGCGCGGCTCGCCGATCGCGTAGGTGCGGGTGGAGTCGGAGTTGTAGCCCTCGGGGATCGGGCCGCCGATGTCGACCACCACCACGTCGCCGCGCTCGACGACCCGGCCGGACACGTCGTGGTGCGGGCTGGCGCCGTTGGGGCCGGAGCCGACGATCACGAAGTCGGCGTGCAGGTGGCCCTCCTCGACGATCGCGACGGCGATGTCGGCGCCCACCTCGGCCTCGGTGCGGCCGGGACGCAGCCACTCGGCGACGCGGGCGTGCACGCGGTCGATCGCGGCGCCGGCGCGGCGCAGCGCGTCGATCTCGGCGGCGTCCTTGCGCATCCGCAGCTCGCGGATCACCGGGCCGGCCAGCGTCTGCTCAGCCGTGCCGAGCGCGGCGCGGAAGGCGAGCACGTGCAGGGCGATCAGCCCGTCGCTGACCGCGACCCGGCCGGGCTTGCCGAGCCGGTCGGCGACCATCCGGTAGGGGTCCTCACCGTCGACCCAGGTGACCACCTCGACGCCGAGTTCCTCGGTGGGCACCGCCGCGTAACCGGGAGCCTCCAGCTTCGGCACGACCAGCGCCGGGGTGCCCTCGGCGGGCACCACGAGGGTCGTCAGCCGCTCGAAGGAGCCGCCGGCCTCGCCGATCAGGTACCGCAGGTCCGAGCCCGGCGCGATGAGCAGGGCGTCGGTGCCGGCGTCGGCGGTGGCCGCGCGGGCCCGCTCGAGCCGGGCGCGCAGGGTTTCCGGGGCCAGTGCTGGGATCTCGGGTGCACGGGAGGACATGCACGCAGCGTATCTGGCCCGGGCCCGGACCGCGTCTGGCAGGCTGTGCTCCGTGACACTTGCCCTGCTGGACTCCGCGAGCCTGTACTTCCGCTCGTTCTACGCGCTGCCCGAGTCGATGACCGCGCCGGACGGCACGCCGGTCAACGCGGTGCGCGGGTTCACCGACACGCTGGCCCGGATCGTCACCGACCGGCGGCCCTCGCGGCTGGTGGCGTGCCTGGACGCGGACTGGCGGCCGAAGTTCCGCACCGACCTGCTGCCCAGTTACAAGGCGCACCGGGTGGCCGACGCCGTCGCGAACGAGGAGGAGGTGCCGGACACCCTGACCCCGCAGGTGCCGATCATCCTCGAGGTGCTGGAGGCGTTCGGGTTCGCCACCGCGGAGGCGGCCGGGTACGAGGCTGACGACGTGATCGGCGCGCTGACCGCCCGGGAGAAGGACGATCCGGTCGAGGTGATCACCGGGGACCGGGACCTGTTCCAGCTGGTGCGCACCGAGCCGACCCCGGCGTCGGTGATCTACGTGGGCAAGGGCTGGGCCAAGGCGGAGGTGCTGGGCCCGGCGGAGATCGCCGAGCGCTACGGCGTGCCGGTCGACGGGGCCGGCGCCGCCTACGCAGAGATGGCCGTGCTGCGCGGCGACCCGTCCGACGGGTTGCCGGGTGTCGCCGGGATCGGCGAGAAGACCGCGGCGAAGCTGATCACGCAGTTCGGCTCGCTCGACGGGCTGATCGCCGCGGCCGCCGAGGGCAGCAAGGACGTGCCGCCGAAGACGCGGGCGAAGCTCGCCGAGGCCGAGGAGTACCTGCGGGTCGCGCCGACCGTGGTCCGGGTGGCCGCGGGCCCGCCGGTGTCGGTGTCGGGCTCCGACGCGGTGCCGGCGTCCCCGGCCGATCCGGACCGGGTGCTCGAGCTGGCGCAGCGGTGGAACCTGGGCAGCTCGGCGACACGCCTGGTCAAGGCCCTCACCGCGAACGTCCGCTGACCCGGCCCCGGCGGGCAGGAGGTGGCGGCCGCACGCGGCCTGGACCGGACCGCACGCTCGCGACCACGGACCTGGGCTTCCGAACGCGGAACTCACGCTCCCGAGCGTGGAACTCACGCTCCCGAGCGTGGAACTCACGCTCCTGAGCGTGGAACTCGCAGCCAAAGGCGGCGCCGCCCGGCCGGGCGGCGCAGGCACGCTCCTACTGCGCGCGCCGTGCTGCAGCCGACGAAGGCCACCCTCCCCGGGCCCAGCGTGAAACTCGCGGCCCTGAACGCAGAACTCACGCTTCCGAGCGTGGGACTCGCGCGCCCGAGCGTGGGACTCGCGGTCAGCTGCCGGAGGAGGCTGCTGCTCGCTGAGCCTGGAGCGTCTTGCGCAGTGCCTTCACCACCGGCTCGACCGGGCGGCCCAGCTCGGCCAGCCGTGCCTTGTACTGGCGCCGTTCCCCGCGGCTGAAGACCGTGCGCAGCTCGGCGGTGCCGGCCAGGGCGCAGAGCGCGCCCAGCCGCGGGTCCACCCGGGCGGCCGGCTGCCCGCCGCGCACCGCGCGCCGCACCTCCTCGGCCAGCCGCTTGGCCTCGGCCGGCCGGCGCAGCGTGATCCGGTGCACCGGGAACAGGCCGAGCACGCGCCGCGAGTCCACCTTGATCACCCGCTCGGCCGCCAGGTGCTCGCGCACCAGGGGCAGGATGCGGCTGGCGCGGCGGGACACCCAGCGCCGCCACGAGCGGGGCGGGCTGTCGGTGATCTCCAGCAGGACCAGTTCGAGCACCGGGTCCAGCCCGGGCGCGGGACTGGCCGGGGCCGCCTTGCCGCCGTGGTCGGCGAGGTAGCCGCCGAGCACCAGGTCGGCCAGCGCCGCGGCCCGCAGGGCGTAGCCCAGTTCGGACCGCGACACCAGGCGCTGTTTGGTCGTGTCGTAGGCCAGCAGGAAGAGCCGCGCGGCCAGCGAGTCAGGCGTGTCCATCCTCGTCCCCCTTCTTCGGGCGCCCCCGGGGGCGCATGCGGCCCACCTCGCGGGGCAGCCGCCCGGCGTCCGCGAGGGCCTTGCGCAGCAGGAACTCGATCTGCGCGTTGGTGCTGCGCAGCTCTTCACCCGCCCAGCGCGCCAGCGCGTCGTGCACGGCCGGGTCGAGCCGCAGCAGGATCTTCTTCCGTTCGGCCGGCATCTACTGGTACAGCGTCCCGGTGTTGACGACCGGCTGCGCGTCGCGGTCGCCGACGAGCACCACGAGCAGGTTGCTCACCATCGTGGCCTTGCGTTCCTCGTCCAGCTCGACGACGTCCAGCCGCGCCAGCAGGTCCAGCGCCATCTCCACCATGCCGACCGCGCCTTCCACGATGCGCTGGCGCGCGGCCACCACGGCCCCGGCCTGCTGGCGCCGCAGCATCGCCTGGGCGATCTCCGGGGCGTAGGCCAGGTGGGTGATGCGGGATTCGATGATCTTCACCCCGGCCGAGGCGACGCGGGTGGCGATCTCCGCCGACAGCTTCTCGGTGATCTCGTCGCCGTTGTCCCGCAGCGACAGCCGGGTGGTGTCGGCGTTGTCGTAGGGGTAGGCGTTGGCGATGTGCCGGACCGCGGTCTCGCTCTGGATGGCGACGAACTCGACGAAGTCGTCGACCTCGAACACGGCCTGCGCGGTGTCGGCGACCTGCCACACGACCACCGCCGCGATCTCGATCGGGTTGCCGTCGGCCTCGTTGACCTTGGCGACCCCGGTCTCGTGGTTGCGGATGCGGGTGGAGACCTTGCGCCGCTGGGTGAACGGGTTGACCCACTGCAGCCCGGCGGTGCGCAGCGTGCCGACGTAGCGGCCCAGCAGCTGCACCACGCGCGCCTCGCCCGGCGCGACCGGGGTCAGCCCGCCGGCCAGCACGATCCCGGCGAGCACGGCGACCACTCCGCCGGCGATCATCGCCGCCGAGCCGCCGCTGGCGACCACCGGCGCCACCCCGCCGGCCGCCAGGACCACCGCGACGCCCAGCATCACGAACCCGTTGACCGCACGCACCAGGCGTTCCCGCGTCCGCGGCGCCGGCATGTCCACGACCGTTTCCATGGGGACTCCCCTCACTCCCTTGCCTCGATGGCTCGAATGTAGCATAGTGATATCACTTTTTCAGCTGCACGGAAGGGGGACGACGTGGCGGACAGGCAACTGGAGATCGACGGCCTGACGAAGCGGTACGGGGAACGGACGGCGTTGTCGGACATGACGTTCGACGTGCGCGCCGGTGAGCTGTTCGGGTTCGTGGGCAGCAACGGCGCGGGCAAGACCACGACGATGCGGATCGTGCTGGGGGTCCTGGCGGCCGACGACGGCCAGGTGCGCTGGGACGGCGCGCCGGTGACGCTGGAGACCCGGCGGCACATCGGTTACATGCCCGAGGAGCGCGGGCTCTACCCGAAGATGAAGGTCGGTGAGCAGCTGGTCTACCTGGCGCGGCTGCACGGGATGCCGGCCGCGGCGGCGCGCCGGTCGGTGGAGACCTGGACCGAGCGGCTGGGGGTGGCCGCCCGCCGCGACGACGAGGTGCAGAAGCTCAGCCTGGGCAACCAGCAGCGCGTCCAGCTGGCCGCGGCGCTGGTGCACGACCCGGCGATCCTGGTGCTCGACGAGCCGTTCTCCGGGCTGGACCCGGTCGCGGTCGACGTGATGAGCCAGGTGCTGCGGGAGAAGGCCGCCGAGGGGGTGCCGGTGGTGTTCTCCAGCCACCAGCTGGACCTGGTGGAGCGGTTGTGCGACCGGATCGGCATCGTGCGGGACGGCCGGATGGTCGCCTGCGGCACGGTGGCCGAGCTGCAGGCCGGTTCGGTGGTGCGGCTGCTGGTCGACGCGCCGGCCGCGCCGCCCGGGTGGGCCGACGGGCTGCCCGGGGTGACGGTGCTGGGCCAGTCGGACGGCCGCACCGAGCTGGAGCTGGCCGAGGGCGCCGACGACCAGGCCGTGCTGCGCGCGGCGCTGGCGAGCGGGCCGGTGCACGAGTTCGCGCGGCGGCGGCAGTCGCTGACCGAGCTGTTCCGGGACGTCGTCACGACCGAGGAGGTGGCGGCGTGAACCAGGGTGGCTGGGCGGGTGTCTCGCTCATCGCGTCGCGGGAGATCGGCATCCGGTTGCGGTCGAAGGCCTACCGGCTGAGCACGCTGGCGCTGCTGGTGGTGATCGTCGGGTTCACCGTGGTGCTGAAGCTGATCGGCGGTGGTGGCGCGGACGCCACGGTGCGCGTGACCGGGCCGGCGTCGGCGCTGGCCGCGCCGCTGCAGGCCGCCGGGCAGGCGGTCGGCGAGGCCGTCGACGTGCGGACGGTGCCCGACGAGGCCGCGGGCCGCGCCCAGGTCGGTGACGGCGATCTGGACGCGCTGCTGGTCGGTGACGGCTCGCGCGTGCAGGTCGTGGTGAAGAAGGACCTCGACGGCAACCTGCGCACCGCGCTCAACGTGCTGGCCGGCCAGCTGGCCCTCAACCAGCAGATCACCGGCCTGGGGGGTGATCCGGCGCAGGTGAACGCGGCGGTCGCCGGTGCCGGGGTGGACGTGCGGCCGATGGAACAGCCCTACCCCTACAACGGGCAGCAGCTGGTGCTGGGGATCATCGCCGGGGTGCTGATCTACCTGTCGCTGCTGCTCAACGGGCAGTCGGTGGCGCAGGGCGTGGTCGAGGAGAAGACCAGCCGGGTGGTCGAGCTGCTGCTGGCGACGGTGCGGCCGTGGCAGCTGATGACCGGCAAGGTGCTGGGCATCGGCGCGGTGGGGCTGATCCAGATGGTGGTGATCGGGGTGGTCGGGATCGTCGCCGGGCTGGCCACCGGGGTGCTGACGATCTCGGTGTCGGCCGCGGCGGGCACGGTGGTGTGGCTGATCGTGTGGTACCTGCTCGGGTTCCTGATGTACTCGATCGTGTTCGCCGGGCTGGGCGCGCTGGTGTCCCGGCAGGAGGACGTGGGTGGCGCGATCACGCCGGCGTTGTTCTTCGTCATCGCCGGGTACGTCGTGGGGATCTCGGTGCTGCCGAACGATCCGGGCAGCGGGCTGGTCGCGATCCTGTCGGTGATCCCAGTGTTCGCGCCGACGCTGATGCCGATGCGGCTGGCGATGGGCGGGGTGGCGCCGTGGGAGGCGATCCTGTCGGTCGGGCTGGTCGTGGCGCTGATCCCGGTGCTGGTGTGGCTGTCGGCGCGGATCTACCGCAACGCCGTGCTGCGCACCGGCGCGAAGGTCGGTTTCCGGGAGGCGCTGCGCGCGGCGTAGGAGCGCAAGAACGGAGAAGACCGGCGGCCCGGTCGTCTCCTAGGGTCGGAAGCCAGCCGGCCCCGCCTGGGGGCGGGGCCGGCCTTCCACCACGAGGGGGTCCCGTTGAACCTGCCGAAGATCGTGTCGCGCGAGGAATGGTTGGGACGGCGGGAGCGAGGAGCCCAAGGGCCGCGCCGCCGCGGTGCGGGCGGCGCGGCCCGGCTTCCCGGCCTAGCGGCTCAGCCGCCGGTAGCGGCGCACCGACAGCGGCAGGAACACCGCGATCAGCGCCACCGGCCACAGCACGGCCAGCAGCAGGGCGTGCTCGGCGAACCAGCCGCCGCTGTGCCAGCCCGGGTTGCCGAACAGTTCCCGCACCGCGGCCGCGGTGGCCGACAGCGGGTTGGCGTCGGCCACCGCGCCGAGCCAGCCGGGCATCGTGCCGGGTGAGACGAACACGTTGGACAGGAAACCCAGCGGCCACACCAGGATCTGCAGCGCGACCACGCTCTCCGGGCCTTTCGCGACCAGCCCGAGGTAGAGCCCCAGCCACAGGATCCCGAACCGCAGCAGCACCAGCAGCCCGAACGCGGCCAGGGCCGCCCCGAGGCCGTGGTGCCAGCGCCACCCGGTCAGCCACCCGAACCCGGCCAGCACCACCAGACCGGCCACCGAGTTGAGCAGGTCGGCCACCGCGCGCCCGGCCACCGGGGCGGACGCGGCCATCGGCAGGGAGCGGAACCGGTCGGTGGAGCCACGCGCCACGTCGGTGGCGATCGCGGTGTAGGTGGATTCGATGCCGAACACCATGGCCAGCGCGAACATGCCGGGCACCAGGAACTCGCGGTAGTCCCCCGGCGCGGCCATCGCGCCGCCGAACAGGTATCCGAACATCACCAGGGTCAGGACCGGGAACAGCAGCCCGACGATCACCGGCGCGGGCTGGCGCGCCCAGTGCGCCAGCTCCCGCCGGGTCATGGTCCAGCCGTCGGCGATCGTCCACCGCAGGGTGGTCATGCCGGCACCTCCTCGCGTGCGGTCAGCTTCAGGAACACTTCGTCCAGCGTGGGGCGGCGCAGGGTGAGGTCGGCGATGCCGATCCCGGCCTCGTCGTAGGCGGCGGCGAGCCCGGTCAGGCCGCGCACCCGGTCGGACACCGGCACGCTCAGGCCACCCTCGCTCAGGTCGGCTTCCGCCCCGGTGACGCGGCTCGCCAGCGCCGCCGCGGCGGGCAGATCGGCGGCGTCCCGCAGCACGACCTCGACCCGGTCGCCGCCCAGCCGGGACTTCAGCTCGGCCGGGGTGCCCTCGTCGACGATCCCGCCGCGGTCGAGCACGGCGATGCGCCCGGCGAGCTGGTCGGCCTCGTCCAGGTACTGCGTGGTGAGCAGGACCGTGGTGCCGTCGGCGACCAGCTCCCGCACCGCGGCCCACACCTCGCTGCGGCCACGCGGGTCCAGGCCGGTGGTCGGCTCGTCGAGGAACAGCACCTCGGGCGAGCGCAGCAGCCCGGCGGCGAGGTCGAGCCGCCGCCGCATGCCGCCGGAGTACTGCTTCACCGGCTTGTCCCCCGCCTCGGCCAGCCCCATCCGGGCCAGCAGCTCCCCGGCCCGCTGCCGCGCCCGGCGTGCGCCGAGGTGGTAGAGCCGGCCGAACATCTCCAGGTTCTGCCGCCCGGACAGCACCTCGTCCACCGCGGCGTGCTGCCCGACCAGCCCGATCCGGTAGCGGACCTGCGCGGCCTGGCGCCGGGCGTCGAACCCGGCGACCAGGACCTTCCCGGCGTCGGGCCGCAGCAGCGTGGCCAGGATGCGCACGCAGGTGGTCTTGCCCGCGCCGTTGGGGCCGAGCAGGCCGAACACGGTCCCGGCCGGCACCGTCAGGTCCAGGTCCGCGAGCACGGTCTTGTCGCCGTAGCGCTTGCGCAGCCCCTCGGCCACGACGGCGTTTTCGGTGGTCAACACCCGCCTCCTTCAACTCCGTATGCTGTACGGACAAACTATCGTACGCCGTACGGAGTTCGTTACCGGCAGAATGGCTCCCGAGATGACCGAGTTCAGCGCGAGCGGCGATCCGAAACGCAGCCTCGAGCTCCTGTGGGGTCTGCAGGAGCCGCCGTCGAGGGGCCCGAAGGCCAGGTTCACCGTCGAGGAGGTCACCCGGGTCGCGATCGAACTCGCCGATGCCGCGGGCCTGGCGGCGCTGTCGATGCGCAAGGTCGCCGAGGAACTGGGCGTCGGCACGATGTCGCTCTACACCTACGTGCCCGGCAAGGCCGAGCTGCTGGACCTGATGGTCGACGCGGTGGTGGCCGAGACCGCGCGCCCGGAGGACGTGCCGGGCGGCTGGCGGGGCCGGCTGGAGCAGGTCGCGCGCGAGAACGCGGCGGTGTACCGGCGGCATCCGTGGCTGCTGCAGGTCGCCACGGCCCGTCCGCCGATGGGCCCGAACGTGATCGCCAAGTACGACTACGAGTTGCGCGCGCTGGAGGGCACCGGGCTCACCGACGTCGAGATGGACCAGGTGCTGGCGCTGGTGCTGGGGTTCGTGCACACCGCCATGCGCGGGGTGATCGAGACCGAGCAGGCGGCGCGGCGCAGCGGCCAGAACGACGTCCAGTGGTGGGAGTCCTACGCGCCGCTGCTGGAGCGGATCTTCGACCCGGAGCGGTTCCCGGTGGCCGCCCGGGTGGGCTCCGCCGCCGGCGAGGCCTACCAGGCACCGGCCGATCCGCACGCGTTCGAGTTCGGCCTGGCGCGCATCCTGGACGGCGTCGAGGCGCTCATCGCGTCGCGGAGCTGATTCTGGCCGCTACCGCATCACCCCCGGCCGGGCCGGGGCCACCACCGCGGCCGCGGACCTGCGCACCGGCCCGGAGACGCTGGCGCACGTCCTCGGTGCGGAACAGCACGAAACCATCGTCCCCGCGCGGTCCACTGTGGACGGCGACCTGGTGTTCGCCGATCAGGCGGTGCCGATCAGCCGCACGTCACCACCGGAAGGGGCGTCGGCGCGGACCCTGCGCGCCGGTGACGCGCAGGGTCCGGCCGCGGCTGGCGATGCCGTAGCCGAAGCGGCCGTAGATGGTGCGGCCGCGGAAACCGTTTTCCCGCCGGCGAAGGCGCCGAACCGGCGCTCGGCGGGGAAGGAAGCCGGTCACGGCTCGGAACCGGGAGACCGCGTCGCGCACCGTACCGATCACCCCCAGGACAGGCTGGTCAGAAGTGGGTACCACACCACGCGGGAACGGATGTGGCGAACAGCCGGTCGGCCCGCAACAGCACCGCCGGGTCCGCCGGCTGGATCCGCCCGGCGGCGGCCAGCAGCGAGGGCCGCCACGCGCCGAGGTAGATCATGGCCAGCGCGTCCACCCCGAGCCGCAGATCCGCCGCCGCGCCGGTGCGGCGGACGCCGTCCGGCGACACCTGGTAGCGCCCGGAGTTGGTCTCCAGCACCGGGTCGACCACCTCCAGCACGACCGGCTCACCGGCGTACTCGCGCGCGCCGAGCGCGGCCGGCACGTCCACCAGCCGCAGCCACAGCTCGTCCCCGCCGCCGGTGTCCTGCACCGCGCGGAGGTCGGTGAACAGCAGCTCGGCCGGCTCGTCCACCGGGCGTTCCTCGGCGCGCAGCGTGTCGACGAGGTCGACGCCCACCAGGTAGCGCCACAGCCCGTTGAACGCCTCACCGGTCGCGGTGTGCAGGCTGAGGACCTCCAGCACCGCGGGGTCGTTCCAGTTCTTGCGCTCGACGGTGTAGACGACGTAGCCGTCCGGGCCGTTCGGGCCGTGGTGCACGGCCGTCACGACCGGGCTGGTCGCTTCGCGGGCGTGCCGTTCCCAGCCGGGCCACCAGTACGGCGGGCGGGTCATCATGCCGGGGCGGGTGTGCGGCAGGGACGCGTACAGCTCGGGCAGCCGCTCCAGCGCGGTGTCCAGCGGCCACAGCTCGACCTGCCCGGCGGCCGGGACGTCCGCGCGGAGCACGGCGCGGCGCCGGTCGATCCGGTAGCTGCGGCTGCGTGTGGTGACGCCGTAGCCGAAGCGGTTGTAGATGACGCCTTCGCTGGCGCGCAGCGCGGCGAAGGGCAGGCCGCGCGAGGCGATGTCGGTGAGCTGGGCGCGCATGAGCTCGGTGAGGATCCCGCGGCGGGTCCGGTCGGGCCGGACGCCGACGCCGGTGACCGCGGCGACCCCGGCGCGGGCGCCGCCGGGCAGGGTGATCTCGGCGTCGAACGAGCGGACGGTGCCGATCAGCTCGGTGTCGAAGGCGCCCAGGGTGCGGCCGGGCTGCAGCATGCGTTCGGTGAACCGCCGCCACGTCTCGTCGGTCGCGGGGACGTGGTGGAGGGTGAGACGGAACAGGTCGGCGGCGGTGCGGTGCTCGTCGGGTCGCAACGTGCGCACGGTGTAGTCACTCACCACGCGATCGTTGCCGACGGCACGGCCGCACGCCAGCCAATTACCGGGGGTAGGCCACCTCGTAGTTGGCGGCGTCGTCCTTGATCGTCACGGTGACGGTCTTGCCCTGGCCGTTGACCACCGCGGCGCAGTCGAACGTGGCCCCCGACCTGACCTCCTGATCGGCCGGGCACTGCACGTCGCTGACGTCGGTGAGCTGGTAGTTGCCGGTGAGGATCTGCTTGACGCCGTCCTGCACGGCGCTCTGGCTCAGCACGGTGGTCTTGAGGAACCCGGGCGCCAGGAACGCGGTGACGCAGAACGCCGCCACCACGACGACCAGCGCGCCGAGCCCGATCAGCAGGCCCTTGGCGCCCTTCTTCTTCGGCTGCTGCCCGTAGGCGCCTTGCGCGGGGTACTGCTGCGCTGCCGGGTACTGCTGGGCGCCGTACTGCGGCGGCGGGTACTGCTGCCCGTACTGAGGCTGCTGCGGCTGGGGCTGCTGGGGCTGGGGATACCCCGGCGCCTGCCCGTACTGGGGTTGCTGCTGTCCGTAGCCGGGCTGCTGGCTCCACTGCTGGGGCCCGGTGCCGCCGTGGGGCGTGCTCATGCTGCGTGCCTCCGCTGATCGTCCCTCGCTCAGCGCGATCCAACCACAACGCTGGGTGGGGCGCGCTACTCGGCGCCCGCCGCCACGACCCCGCGCCGCAGCGCCTTGACCGCCTGGGCGGCCGCGTCACCGACCGGGTCGGCCCGCCCGAGCACCGTCTTGATCTGGTCGAGCAGGTCGACGACCTGGCGGGACCAGCGCACGAAGTCCCCGGCGGACAGTTCCTGCCCGTTGGCGTCGGCGGCGGTGAGCACCTTTTCGAGTGACTCGCCGCGCGCCCACCGGTACACCGGCCAGGCGAACCCGGCGTCGGGTTCGCGGGTGCGGTCCAGGCGGTGGCGCCGCTCGTCCTCGGCGAGGTCGGTCCAGATCTTGGCGGTCTCCTGCCACGCCTTGGGCACGCCGCCGGCGGGCAGCCGCGGCTCGCCGGGCGAGTCGCGGCGGGCTTCGAACACCAGGGTGGACACGACCGCGGCCAGCTCGGGCGGGGTCAGGCCCTCCCACACGCCGTGGCGGATGCATTCGGCGGCGAGCAGGTCGGACTCGCTGTAGAGGCGGGCCAGGCGGGCGCCGTGCTCGGTGACGCGGTCTTCGTCCTCGGCGAGGTAGCCGCGTTCGGCCAGCAGCGCCCGGATGCGGTCGAACGCGCGCGCCAGCGAGTGGGTGGTGGCGGCGACGCGGCGTTCCAGCTGCTCGGTTTCGGCGGCCAGCCGGTGGTAGCGCTCGACCCAGCGGATGTTGGCCTCGCGTTCGGCCAGCCCGTGGCAGGGGTGGGCGCGCAGGGCGCGGCGCAGCGCGGCCAGCTCACCGTCCTCGTTGGCGCCGGACCGCCGCTTCTGGCGGCCGGGCAGGGAGATCCCGGAGTCGCGCAGGTGGGAGGCGATGTCCCGGCGGGTCTTGGGTGAGCGCAGCTCGACGTGCCGGGGCAGCTTGATCCGGCCCAGCGGCTCCACGGGCGCGGAGAAGTCGGACAGCGACAGCGGCCCGGACCACCGGTCCTCGGTCACCACGACCGGGCGCGGCTCGCGCACCGGGTCCAGACCGGGGTCGATCACCACCGCGAGCCCGGCGCGGCGCCCGGCGGGGACGGCGATGACGTCGCCCTTGCGCAGCTTCTCCAGCGAGACCGCGGTGTCGGCGCGGCGGGCGGCGGTGTTCTGCCGCGCCAGCGCCTTCTCCCGGTCGGAGATCTTCTTGCGCAGCCCGGCGTAGTCGAGCATCGCGTCGAAGTCGCCGGTGACGGCCTCGGCGTAGCCCTTGAGCGCCTCGCGGTTCTTCTCGATGCGCCGGGACAGGCCCACCACGGACCGGTCGGCCTGGAACTGGGCGAAGGACTGCTCCAGCAGCTCACGGGCCTGTTCGTGGCCGAGCTGGGCGACCAGGTTGATCGCCATGTTGTAGCCGGGCCGGAACGACGACCGCAGCGGGTAGGTGCGGGTCGAGGCGAGCCCGGCGACGGCCTTGGGGTCCACGCCCGGCTGCCACACCACGACCGCGTGGCCCTCGACGTCGATGCCGCGGCGCCCGGCGCGGCCGGTGAGCTGGGTGTACTCGCCCGGGGTCAGGTCGACGTGGGCCTCGCCGTTGTACTTGACCAGCCGTTCGAGCACGACGGTGCGGGCGGGCATGTTGATGCCCAGCGCCAGCGTCTCGGTGGCGAACACGACCTTGACCAGGCCGCGCACGAACAGTTCCTCGACGGTCTCCTTGAACGCGGGCAGCAGCCCGGCGTGGTGCCCGGCGATGCCGTTCTCCAGCGCCTCGCGCCACTCCCAGTACCCGAGCACGCCCAGGTCGCCCTCGGGCAGGTCCTTGGTGCGCGTGTCGACGATGCGGCGCACCTCGGCGGCCTCCTCCGGGGTGTTCAGCCGCAGCCCGGAGCGGACCACCTGGCCCACGGCGGCGTCGCAGCCGGCGCGGGAGAAGATGAACACGATCGCCGGCAGCAGCCCGGCGGCGTCCAAGCGGGTGATCATGTCCACCCTCGACGGCGGCCGGAACCGGGGGCCGCGCGAGTACTGGCGGCCGCCGCGGCCCCGGCGCAGCGCCGCCGGGGCGTGCATGCGCCCGACCTCCTCGACGCGCCGCAGCAGCCCCGGGTTGATCCGCAGCTCACCGGCGGAGCCGTCGTCGGCGAACAGGTCGAGCAGCCGGTTGCCGACCATCATGTGCTGCCACAGCGGCACGGGCCGGTGCTCGTCGACCACCACGGTGGTGTCGCCGCGGACGGTGACCAGCCATTCGCCGAACTCCTCGGCGTTGCTGACGGTGGCGGACAGGCCGACGACCCGCACGTACTCGGGCAGGTGCAGGATGACCTCTTCCCACACCGCGCCGCGGAACCGGTCGGCGAGGTAGTGGATCTCGTCCATCACCACGTAGCCGAGGTCGTCGATGGCCGAGGAGCCCGCGTAGAGCATGTTGCGCAGGACCTCGGTGGTCATCACCACGATCTGGGCGTTGCCGTTGATCGCGGTGTCGCCGGTGAGCAGGCCGACGGTGTCGGCGCCGTAGCGCTGCACGAGGTCGCCGTACTTCTGGTTGGACAGCGCCTTGATGGGCGTGGTGTAGAAGCACTTGCGGCCCTCGGCGAGCGCGAGGTGCACGGCGAACTCGCCGACCACGGTCTTGCCGGCGCCGGTGGGCGCGCACACGAGCACGCCGTGGCCGTCCTCCAGGGCGCGGCAGCCGCGGATCTGGAAGTCGTCGAACCCGAAGTCCGCCTCGTCGGCGAAGCGGGTCAGCTGGGGGTACTGGGCGCGGCGCTTGGAAGCCTGGTAGGCCTCGGCCGGCGACACGGAAGGGCGAGGGGCCACCTCGTCAGGGTGTCACATGCGGTGTCCGGGACGCATGCGGTGGGTGTCACCCCAGGATGGTGAGCGCGCCGCGGTGGCAACGGGCGGTGACCGCGCCGCCGGGCAGCATCTCGCCGTCGGCGCAGAGGGGCCAGCCGGTGGTCTCGATGCGCACCTCGCGGGCGCGCAGGGTGCGCACGGCCGGGTGGCGCAGGTGCCGTCCGTGGCGCAGGCCGGGCAGGATCCGCAGCAGGTCGGCGCGGGTGGCGCGGCCGACGACGGTGATGTCGAAGAGCCCGTCGGCGGGGTCGGCGTGCGGGCAGATCCGCATGCCGGCGCCGTAGAACGGGGTGTTGCCGATGGCGACGAGGGTGGCGTCGAGGTCGAGGCGCCCGGTGTCGGTGGTGAGGGTGACCGGGCGGGCCCGGAACGCGGCGAGCTCGGCCAGGACGGCGACGTCGTAGCGGTGCGGGCCGGACGGCCACCGCAGGCGGGTGGCGCGGGCGTTGACGGCGGCGTCGAACCCGGTGCACAGGACGGTGGCGAACCAGGTGCCGCCGGCGTGGCCGAGGTCGACGGCGCGGTGGCGCCGCTCCCGCAGCGCGGTCACGACGGCGTCGGCCGCGGCCAGCGGGTCGAGGGGGACGCCGAGCCCGCGGGCGAGGTCGTTGCCGGTGCCGGCCGGGACGAGCCCGAGCGGGGTGCCGGTGGCGGCGCAGTACTGGACGGCGTGGTGCACGGCCCCGTCGCCGCCGAGGACGACCAGCGCGTCGAGCCCGTCCGGCAGATCCCCCGGGGCCGTGGTGCCGAGCAGGTCCAGGCGGTCCACCCCGGCACGCAGCCGGGCGGCCACGGTGCCGGCGATCCTGGCCGCCGCACCGCGGCCGGTGTCGGGGTGGACGGCCAGGGCCGCGCGGATACCCATGGTGGGGCGGACCGGCTAGGTCACGTCCTCGGTCTTCGGCTTGGCCGGGGTGTCGTCGATGCTGCTCGGGGTGTAGTCGAACGGCGCGGCCTCGTTGTCGTCCAGGCCCGCCCACTCCTCGCTCTCGCTGCCCCGGTACTTGCGCTTGTCGTGCACGCGCGCGATCTGGATGGCCAGCTCGGCGAGCACGGTCAGCGCGCCGGCCAGGGCGATCATCGAGAACGGGTCCGACCCGGGCGTGGCGAACGCGGCGAAGACGAACACCGCCATGATGATCCCGCGGCGCCACCTCTTGAGCTGGGCGTACTTGAGCACGCCCACGAAGTTCAGCATCACCAGCAGCAGCGGCAGTTCGAAGCTGACCCCGAAGATGATCAGCAGCGACAGCACGAACGAGATGTACTTGTCGCCGGTGAGGCCGGTGATGAAGAAGTCGTTGCCGAAGCCCATCAGCAGCTGCAGGGCGTGCGGGATGAGCAGGTAGGCCAGGACGGCGCCACCGGCGAACAGCACGCTCGCGAAGCCGACGAAGGTGAGCGCGTACTTGCGCTCCTTGGTGTACAGGCCGGGGGCGATGAACGCCCACAGCTGGTACAGCCACAGCGGTGAGGTCAGCACCGCGCCCCCGGCGAGACCGACCTTCAGCTGGATCATGAACGCCTCGAACGGCACCGTCTGCAGCAGGTAGCAGCCTTCGGTGCTGCCGAGCCGCCGGTCGGCCGGGATGGCGCAGTACGGGTCGTTGATGATCGACCCGAGCGACGGGACCGGACCCATCCTGGTGTTGAACCAGATGAAGCCGAAGATCCCGCCGGCGAGCACGGCGAGCAGGGCCCAGCCCAGGCGGCGCCGGAACTCGTAGATGTGCTCGATGAGCGTCATCGTGCCGTCGGGGTTGAGCCGGCGGCTGCGCTTGCGCCGCCGGTCCCTCCGGCTCTTGGGGGCGGAGTCCGCCACGACAGGCTCCGTCCTCGCCTCAGCTGGCGTGCTTGTGAGCCTGGTCGGCCTTCTCCGCCGCCTGCTGCCGCTTCAGCTCGTCGAGCTGCTTCTGCAGCTGCGCGACCTGGTCGTCGGCCGGGGAGGCCGCGGAGGCGGTGGTGGCAGTGGTGTCGGAGGCCGTGATCTGCTTCTTCTCGGGCTCCTCGGCCTTGCCGTCCTCACGGAGGTCCTTGGTCTCGGCCTTGAAGATCTTCATGGACTTGCCGATGGACCGCGCGGCATCCGGCAGGCGCTTCGCGCCGAACAGCAGGATCACGACGAGCACCAAGACGATCAAGTGCCACGGCTGCATCGCGTTGAACATCAGTGGCCTCCTTCCTTGCTTGTGACCAACTCTACTTGCTCAGGGGCGGGACGCCGCCGTTGTTCGAGCGCGACGCGCAGACCGGCCGACCGGGCCTTCAACAGACCGGTGCGATCGGTGACACTCGCCGTAACCATGCTCGATGCCTTCCGGAACCGGCGCAAGACCCCGAATGTCCGGATCAGGACAACAATCAGCGCCAGGAGGCCCACGGCGGCGAGCAGAATGCTCGGCAGGTACGACACGGCGTCACCCTACTGGCCCAAGGTGGCCGGGAGGTGACGTGCCCTTTCCAGTGCGGCGGCGGCCCGGCTACGGACAGCCTCAGCCAGCTCGGGCGGGCTTTCCACGCGCGCGTCGCCGCCGAGGCCGAGCACCAGCCGCACCATCCAGGACTCGTCGCCGTAGCGCATCCGCACCCGCAGCCTGCCGCCGTCGAGCTCGGCCAGCTCCTCGCACGGGTAGTACTCGGCGACCCAGCGCGCGTCCGGTTCCAGCACCAGCCGCGCCTCGGGCTGGCCGGGCCGGGCCCGGAACACGCCGTCGGAGATGTCGGTGGGCCGCGCTGTCGGCGGCGGGGCGGCGCGCTCGTCGAGGACCTCGACCTCGTCGATGCGGTCCAGGCGGAACAGCCGCACGCCCTCGGCGCGGCGGCACCAGGCCTCCAGGTAGCCGACGGCCTGCACGATCAGCAGCCGCATCGGGTCGACCGTGCGCTCGGTGATCTGGTCGCGGGAGGCGGTGTAGTAGCGGATGCGCAGCGCCCGCCCGGCGCGCAGCGCGTTCTGCACCACGCGGCGGGTGGCGGCGGTCTTCTCGCCCTCCCGCACGGCCAGCCCGACCACGACGCCGGAGGGCTGGGCCTGCCCGGCGGCGGCCTCGATCTTGGCGATGGCGCGGTGCACCGCGTCGGTGTCGACCACGCCGGGGGTCTCGGCGACCGCGCGCAGCGCGACCAGCAGCGCGGTGGCTTCCCCGCCGGTCAGGCGCAGCGGCCGGTTCATGCCGGCGTCGAAGGTGACCGTGACCGTGTCGCCCTCGAAGGACAGGTCGATCAGGTCACCCGGCCCGTAGCCGGGCAGCCCGCACATCCACAGCAGTTCCAGGTCGCGGCGCAGCTGCTTCGCGGTGACGCCGAAGTCGCGGGCGGCGTCCTCGATGCGGATGCCGGGGCGCGCGAGCAGGTAGGGCACGAGCGCCAGCAGCCGGGGCATCCGGTTGGTCGATCCGCTCATCGCCGCACCTCGTGGTGCAGGTCGTGGTGCAGTTCGGGGTGCAGCACCGACTCCAGGCGGCCGCGGACCGCCTTGGCCAGCACGTCCGGCTCGAGGACCAGCACGTCGGGGCCGTGCCCGGCGATCCAGTCGGCGGCGCTTTCCGGGAAGGACAGGTCGATCTCGGCGAGGTCGCCCTCGATGCCGTCGACAGTGAGCCGCCCGGTCAGGCGGGCGCGGCGGCGCACACCGGCCGCGCGCTGGTCGGCGATCCACAGCTTGGCGGTGGTGACGGGCGCGGGGTCGGTGTCGGTGGTGCCGGCGATCAGCTCCAGCAGGTTGACGTTGTCCGGCCGCTGCACCTCGCCCGGGCGCCCGGCGGTGCGCACGTCGCCGACGATGCGGGAGAGCCGGAAGCAACGTGGGGCGCCGCGGTCGCGATCGTGGCCCACGACGTACCAGCGGGCGCGCCAGGACACCACGCCCCACGGTTCCAGGGTGCGGGTGAGCCGTTCCGCCGAGCCGGAGCGGCGGTAGGAGAACTGGACGGCCTGGCGGGCCTGCACGGCGGCGACCAGCGGGGTGAAGGCCGGTTCGGCGCGGACGCGGGACTCCACGACCGGCGGCTCGGTGTGGTCGAGGTCGACCCCGGCGGCGCGCAGTTTGACCAGGGCGCCCTGGGCCTGGCCGGTCATCTCGGGCGAGTCCCAGAGCCGGACGGCGAGCCCGACGGCGGCGGCCTCGTCCGGGGCCAGCTCGATCTCGCCCAGCTCGTAGTCCCGCCGGGCGATGCGGTAGCCCTCGGCCGGGTCGAAGGCCGAGTTGCGGCCGGTCTCCAGCGGGATCCCCAGTTCACGCAGCTCGGTCTTGTCCCGTTCGAACATGCGGGAGAAGGCCTCGTCGCTCGCGGCGTCGGCGTATCCGGGCACGATCCCGCGAATCCGGTCAGCGGTGAGGTACTGCCGGGTCGACAGCAGAGCGAGCACCAGATTGACCAGGCGCTCGGCGCGGGCGGTGGACACCCGACCACAGTAGCTCGCACTGGTGATCGAGTCGCCGAGGTCCACCCCGGCGCGCCCGGGAAGTCCACGAGATACCCACCCACACCCCCGCGAGACGCGATTTTCAGCCGCGTAGGCCGCTCAATGAGCTCGTTGCGGCCCCCGGTCGCGAAGCCGATCCGTGATCGCTACCTGATTCACTACTTGAGTGCCTGCTGGTGGGTGAATCAGCGCTCCCAGGCGCGGTGACGTGGTGCTCCACTACGCCAAGGGCGCTACGTGGGACCGCCTTGATCGACCGTCTCCGCGGTAAGCCCTGCTCGGCTTTCACCAGGCGTACTTCCGCTGGCGTCGAGCGAACAAATTCCGACGCCGGTGACGGAGTCTCAGCCCTGGACGGCGCGACGCAGCTCCTCGCGCATCCGCTCCGTCAGCGCGGCCCCGCCCAGGCCCTCCGCGATGATCTCGATCGTGCGCTCCAGCGCCAGCTCCCGGGCCTCCCGCGGGGCGGCGGACAGCGGGCCGTCCAGGTGCAGCATCGCCAGGCCGTGCACCGACGCCCACGCCGCGAACTCGGCCATCGGGCGGCGCTGCGGTGGCAGGTACCCGGACGCGGCCAGGTCGTCGATCGCCTCGATCAGCTTGCCGAACGGGCCGGACTCCGCGACGGCCGGCATCGGCGGGAGACCGCCGGCGAACGCGGTGCGGAACAGCCCGGGCTCGGCGAGGGCGAACGCGAAGTACCCCCGCCCGATCGCGGCCAGCCGGCTCAGGCCCCGTTCGGCCGGATCGCCGACCGGGTCCAGGCGGTCCAGCGCCTCGTTCACCGACGCGGTCAGCAGCTCCATCGCGCGCGTCTTGACCGCCTCCAGCAGCTCCTCGTGCCCGGCGAAGTGCCGGTAGGCGGCGGTCGGCGTGACCCCGACCGCGCGCGCGGCGGCCCGGATCGTCACCGACGAAGGGCCACCGGCCTGGGCGAGTTCCGCGGCGGAGCGGATCAGGGCGTTGCGCAGATCGCCGTGGTGGTAGCCGCTTCGCACGGGCGCCGAGGAGCTCACGGCTCGATGTTGACACCCGTACACATCAGGTGGCAAGTGCACTGCCGAGGGGATCCCGTGTTCGCTCGGCTCGGACTCCAGCCGCGCCCACGCCCCTCGCCGGGCAGCAACTTCGGCGGCAAGGACGACCTCCGGTTCTTCCTCGGCTTCACCCCGCTGCCGCTGGGCACCAGCACGCTGCTGTGCTGCATCGCGTTCGGACTGTCCACGGTCTCGGCCCGCGCGACCCTGGTACGCGGCCTGCTGCCGCCCGCCGGCCTGCGGCCGCTACGCCGCCTGCACGAGCACGTCGGCGTCAGCAAGACCGCGGGACCACCCGCCGCGGTGCGTCAACGGCGCTCCCACGGGATCTGCTCGCCCGCCTCCACCGGGAACGGCAACCGGTTCTCCCGTGGGGGCAGCGGGCACGTCGCGAGGTCGATGAACGCGCACGGCAGGTTCACCGCCCGGTTGAAGTCCAGCTCCACCCGGCCCCCGGCATCCGGCGCGCCGACCGACAGGCTGCGGTTCGCCGCGTACGTCGTCACGCCCGAGGTCGCGTCCGTGAACAGCACCGAGAACGCCGCGCCGCCCTTGCCGTTGAACGCGGTCAGCGCGAACTCCTCGCCCCGGTACGCGAAGCGCAGCACACCCGGCGACGAGTACACATGCGACAGTCCTTCCACGACCGCCCCGACCGTCACCGCCCGCGGTTCGTCGAACGGCTCGAACCGGCCGGGCAGCACCCACGCCGGGTCCGGTTCGTAGGCCGGCACGCCGCGGAACGCGGCCCGCACCGGCGCCGCCCGGTCCCGCAACCGCAGCAGGTACCCGCTGCGCCGCGCCACCTCCACGACCCGGTCACCGGCCTTGACCATCTCGCCCGGCCCGCTGTTGACCAGCTCGAACCGCGCCGTGCCGGACACGCCGAACTCCTCGTCCGGCTCCACCACCACGACCGCGGCCTCGCCGTCGACACGCCACGCGCCGGGGATGCCGTCGAACCGCCGCGGCTCCGGCGTCAGCCAGTGCCGCGCCGTGATGCTCAGCCACCCGTGCGGCTCCGCCAGCACCCGCTCCCGCTCGGCGTGCCAGGCCCGCCACTGCTCCGCGAACGCGTTCACAGCGAGCTGATCAGCCGGTCGACGCGCTCGTCCACCGCGCGGAACGGGTCCTTGCACAACACGGTCCGCTGCGCCTGGTCGTTGAGCTTGAGGTGCACCCAGTCGACCGTGAAGTCCCGCCCGGCGGCCTGCGCGGCGGCGATGAAATCGCCCCGCAGCTTCGCCCGCGTGGTCTGCGGCGGCGTGTCCTTGGCCAGCTCGATCTCCCCGTCGTCGGTGATCCGCCGCACCAGGCCCTTGCGCTGCAGCAGGTCGAACAAGCCCCGCCCGCGCCGGATGTCGTGGTAGGCCAGGTCCAGCTGCGCCACCCGCGGGCTGGACAGGTCCAGGTTGTGCTTGGCCCGGTACCGCTCCACCAGCCGGTGCTTGATCGCCCAGTCGATCTCGGTGTCGATCTTGCCGAAGTCCTGCTGCTCCACCGCGTCCAGCGCGCGGCCCCACAGCTCCACCACCCGCTGCGCGGTCGGGCCCGAGTCGTTGGCCTGCACGTGCTGCACCGCGCGCCCGTAGTACTCGCGCTGGATGTCCAGCGCCGAGGCCTCCCGCCCGCCGGCCAGCCGCACCGGGCGCCGCCCGGTCAGGTCGTGGCTGATCTCGCGGATCGCCCGGATCGGGTTGTCCAGCGTGAAGTCCCGGAACTGCACACCCTGCTCGATCATCTCCAGCACCAGGTTCGCCGTGCCGATCTTCAGCAGCGTCGTCGGCTCGGCCATGTTCGAGTCGCCCACGATGACGTGCAGCCGCCGGTACCGCTCGGCGTCGGCGTGCGGCTCGTCGCGGGTGTTGATGATCGGCCGCGACCGGGTCGTGGCGCTGGAGACGCCCTCCCAGATGTGCTCGGCCCGCTGCGACAGGCAGTACACCGCGCCCCGCGGCGTCTGCAGCACCTTGCCGGCGCCGCAGATCAGCTGACGGGTCACCAGGAACGGCAGCAGCACGTCGGCGATCCGGGAAAACTCGCCCGCGCGCGTCACCAGGTAGTTCTCGTGACAGCCGTAGGAGTTGCCCGCCGAGTCGGTGTTGTTCTTGAACAGGAAGATGTCCCCGCCGATGCCCTCGTCGGCCAGCCGCCGCTCGGCGTCGACCAGCAGGTCCTCGAGGATCCGCTCGCCGGCCTTGTCGTGCGTGACGAGCTGCACCAGGTCGTCGCACTCGGCCGTGGCGTACTCGGGGTGCGAGCCCACGTCCAGGTAGAGCCGGGAGCCGTTGGACAGGAAGACGTTGGACGAGCGCCCCCACGACACGACCCGCCGGAACAGGTAGCGCGCCACCTCATCGGGCGAGAGCCGGCGCTGCCCGTGGAACGTGCAGGTGACGCCGAACTCGGTCTCGATGCCAAAAATCCGCCGCTGCATCTCTCAATGCTAGGCGCTTTCGGCCCTGTCGCGGTGCGCCGTTCGGGCGGCGACACGCCGGGTGATCGTCGCACCACGTGCCGGACCACCGCGGACGAGGCCGTTACCAGGGGTTTCCCACGTTGTGGCCCGGGCCACCCGATAGGGTCGAACCGGACTGCGACAGGGGTGATCCGAAACCGTGACCGGCGACGCGCTGCGAGCCGACTGCGCCAGCTGCTTCGGCCTGTGCTGCGTGGCCCTGCCCTTCGCCGCCTCGGCGGACTTCGCGGTGGACAAGGACGCGGGCACACCGTGCCACAACCTCCTCGACGACTACCGCTGCGGCATCCACTCCCGGCTGCGGGAGAAGGGCTTCACCGGCTGCACCGTCTTCGACTGCTTCGGCGCCGGGCAGCGCATCTCCCAGGACACCTTCGGCGGCCGCGACTGGCGCACCGCACCCGAGACCCGGCAGCCGATGTTCGCCGCGTTCCCGGTGATGCGGCAGCTGCACGAGCTGCTGTTCTACCTCACCGAGGCGCTCGGCCTGCCCGCCGCGCGCCCAGTGCACGACGAGCTGCGGGCGGCGCTGGCGGAGACCGAGCGGATGGCCCGCGGCGGCCCGGCCGAGCTGGTGGAGCTCGACGTGGCCGGCCACCGGGAGAAGGTGAGCGGCCTGCTGCTGCGGGCGAGCGAACTGGTCCGCGGCAAGCGCGGCAAGAACCGCCGCGGAGCCGACCTGATCGGCGCCAAGCTGCGCGAAGCCGACCTCAGGGCCGCCAACCTGCGCGGCGCGTACCTCATCGGAGCCGACCTCCAGCACGCCGACCTGCGCCAGGCGGATGTCATCGGAGCGGACTTCCGCGGGGCGAACCTCGCGGGCGCCGACCTGACCGGCAGCCTGTTCCTCACGCAGGCCCAGGTGACCGCCGCCCACGGCGACAGCGCGACGCGCCTGCCGGACGGGCTCACGCGGCCGGCCCACTGGGCCTGATCCCGGCGCCGATACCCGGGGGCGCCCTGCGCGCGAGCCGGTGAGACACCAAGCAGCCGCTCCCCGCGCGACCCCTGCCCACCGGCCAGGCGAGGGCACCGAGCCCCGGGCATGCGAAAGGGCCCCCGGACCGAAGTCCGAGGACCCCTCGCCAGAACTCAACTCGCCGGCGGGGTCTCGCCGTCTTTCGGGCTCTCCGGCGCCGTCTCGCCGGTCTCGGCCGACTCGGCCGGCTGCTCCGGCAGCAACGCGTCCAGCGCGGCGCCCTGGATGCGCCGGAACTTGCGGCCCGGCCGCTCGCGGTCCAGCACCGCCACCTCCAGCTTCAGCGGCGCGCTGTCCCCGTTGTTGCTCACCGCCCGCAGCGCGTCCAGCGCCACCTTCAGCGCGTCCCGCAGCTCCAGGCCGTCCTCGTAGATCTCCTTCAGCTTGTTCGCCACCGGCTCCGTCTGGCCACCCGTCACCACGTACCGCGGCTCGTCGAAGATCGAGCCGTCGTAGGTCAGCCGGAACAGCTGGTCCTCCTCCGGCGCCGACCCCACCTCGGCCACGCACAGCTCCACCTCGTACGGCTTGAGCTGCTCGGTGAAGATGCTGCCCAGCGTCGCCGCGTAGGCGTTGGCCAGCGCCCGCGCCGTCACGTCCCGGCGGTCGTACTGGTAGCCCTTCAGGTCCGCGTGCCGGATACCGGCCACCCGCAGGTTCTCGTACTCGCTGTACCGGCCGACCGCGGCGAACCCGATCCGGTCGTAGATCTCGGAGATCTTGTGCAGCGTCGTCGACGGGTTCTCGGCCACGAACAGCACGCCGCTGCGGTACTTCAGCACGACCACACTCCGGCCGCGCGCGATGCCCTTGCGCGCGAGCTCCGAGCGCTCGCGCATCAACTGCTCAGGAGAGGCGTACAGCGGCAGCGTCACGGTCAGGCTCCAAGAATGCTCGAAGGAAGGGGAAGTTCAGCCACGGGCGCGGCGATCAACTGCGGCCGCGGGTGGCCTGCTCGGCCCGCCCCGCGACGACCGCCTCCGCCACCGCGGCGGCCTGCTCGTCCGGCAGCCGCACCGCGCCGCGCTCGGCGGTGATCGTCACCAGCGTCGGGAAGACCCGGCGCACCAGGTCCGGCCCACCGGTCGCGCTGTCGTCGTCGGCCGCGTCGTACAGCGACTCCACCGCCGTGCGCACCGCGGTCTCCTCGTCGGCGTCCGGGTCGTACAGCTTCTTCAGCGCCGACCTCGCGAACAGCGACCCCGACCCGATCGCGTGGTAGCCCGCGCGCTCCTCGTACCGGCCACCGGTCACGTCGTAGGACACGATCCGCCCGGCGCGCTTCGGGTCGTCGGCCTCGATGTCGTAGCCGACGAACAACGGCAGCGCCGCCAGACCCGCCATCGCCACGTCCAGGTTGCCCTTGACCATCGTGGCGAGCTTGTTCGTCTTGCCGTCCAGCGACAGCGGAACGCCCTCGATCTTCTCGTAGTGCGCCAGCTCGACCGCGTACAGCCGCACCAGCTCCAGCGCGATCCCGGCGCTGCCCGCGATGCCCACCGCGGAGTAGGCGTCGACGACGTGCACCTTCTCCATGTCCCGGGACGCGATCAGGTTGCCCGAGGTCGCCCGGCGGTCACCGGCGACCAGCACGCCACCGGCGAACGTCACGGCCACGATCGTGGTGCCGTGCGGCGCGTCCACCGGACCGGCGCCCGGCAGCTGCCGGCGGCCCGGCAGCAGGTCAGGCGCCTGCATGCGGAGGAACTCGGCGAACGACGACGTCGTGCTCGAGAAGAAGGCAGCGGGCAGCGCGGAGCCCGTGGGGCCCGAGGTGTGTTCCATACGTGCTCGTGGTTCCCATCGACGAAGTGTGACGCTCCCGCGGGCTCCGAGCCCGCGGAAGCGCGACAACCGGCACTACAAGCTACTCAGTGCGACCACCCTAATGGCCGCCGGTGAGCGGTTACTCGCCGCCCTTTTGCACGTAGGCACGCACGAAGTCCTCGGCGTTCTCCTCGAGCACGTCGTCGATCTCGTCCAGGATCGTGTCGACGTCCTCACCCAGCTTCTCGCGGCGTTCCTGGCCGGCCGGGGCACCACCCTCGACCTCGTCGTCGGAGCCGCCGCCACCGTGCTTCTCGATCTTCTCCTGAGCCATCTCGCCTCCCGGTGAGTCCTGTCCCTAGCCTACCCAGAGACCACGACAATCGGTGGTTTTCCCGCTGCGGTCAGTCCGAACCCGTCAGCGCCTCGACCAGTTCCTCCGCCGTCTCCGACTCGTCCAGCAACCGTCCGACGTGCGCCTTCGTGCCCCGCAGCGGCTCCAGCGTCGGGATGCGGACCAGCGACTCCTTGCCCACGTCGAAGATCACCGAGTCCCACGACGCGGCCGCGATCGACGTCGCGTACTTCTCCAGCGCCCGCCCGCGGAAGTACGCCCGCGTGTCCTCCGGCGGGTTCGTGATCGCCGCCTGCACCTCCTCCTCGGTGACCAGCCGCTTCATCGAGCCCCGCGCCACCAGCCGGTTGTACAGGCCCTTCTGCAGCCGCACGTCGGAGTACTGCAGGTCCACCAGGTGCAGCCGCGGCGCGGCCCACCCCAGGTTGTCCCGCTGCCGGTAGCCCTCCAACAGCCGCAGCTTCGCCGGCCAGTCCAGCCGGTCCGCGCACTCCGCCGGGTCCCGGGCCAGCGCGTCCAGGATCTCGCCCCAGACCCGCAGCACCTCCTTGGACACCTGGTCGCCGCCGGTGCGCTCCAGGTGCGCCGCGGCCAGCTCGTGGTAGGCGAACTGCAGGTCCAGCCCGGTGTACTTGCGCCCGTTGGCCAGCGACACCTTCGTCTTCAGCGTCGGATCGTGGCTGATCTGGTGCACCGCGCGCACCGGCTCGTCCAGCTTCAGGTCGTCGAACCGCTGACCGGCCTCGATCATGTCCAGCACCAGCGCCGTGGTGCCCAGCTTGAGGTAGGTCGAGTACTCGGCCATGTTCGCGTCGCCGATGATGACGTGCAGCCGCCGGTACTTGTCCGCGTCGGCGTGCGGCTCGTCGCGGGTGTTGATGATCCCCCGCTTCAGCGTGGTCTCCAGGCCGACCTCGACCTCGATGTAGTCCGACCGCTGCGACAGCTGGAAACCCGCCTCCTCGCCCTGCGGCCCGATGCCCACCCGGCCCGAGCCGGTGACCACCTGCCGCGACACGAAGAACGGCGTCAGCCCGGAGATCACCGACGTGAACGGCGTCGACCGCGCCATCAGGTAGTTCTCGTGGGTGCCGTAGCTGGCGCCCTTGCCGTCGACGTTGTTCTTGTACAGCTGCAACGGCGGCTGCCCGGGCACGGTGGCCGCCCGCATCGCGGCCTCCTCCATCACCCGCTCCCCCGCCTTGTCCCAGATGACCCCGTCCCGCGGGTTGGTCACCTCGGGCGCGGAGTACTCCGGGTGCGCGTGGTCGACGTAGAGCCGGGCGCCGTTGGTCAGGATGACGTTGGCCGCGCCGAGGTCCTCCACGTCCGGGTCGTGCCCCGGACCGCCCGGGCCAGCCAGGTCGAAGCCCCGGGCGTCGCGCAGCGGCGACTCGACCTCGTAGTCCCACCGCGCCCGCCGCGCCCGCGGGATGTCCGCCGCCGCCGCGTAGGCCAGCACGACCTGCGTCGAGGTCAGTACCGGATTCGCCGTCGCGTCGCCCGGCACGGCGATGCCGTACTCGACTTCGGTTCCCATGATCCGCCGCATGTCCCAAGCCTACGGGTCCCGGGCGGCCACGGTGAGCGGGCCACCGGTTGCGACCAGGTAAAGCACCCGGATCTGCGATGCTGGCTGCCGATGGTGAACAGCGATGGGGAAATGGTCGCCCACTACGACGCCGCGGGCGCGGTCGTGGGCCGGGTGCGGCGCGCCGACATGCGCGAACAGGGCCTCTGGCACGCCGCGACGCTGGTCCTGGTCCGCTCCGGCGACGGCTCCCGCGTCTACGTGCACCGGCGGTCACCGGACAAGGACGTGTTCCCGGGCCTCTACGACTGCTGGGCGGGCGGGGTGGTCGCCGCGGACGAGACGCCCGCCGAGGGCGCGGAACGGGAACTGGCCGAGGAACTGGGCGTGCGCGGCGTGCCCCTGCGACCGCTGTTCACGTTCACGTTCGAGCAGCCACCGTTGCGCTGCCACTACTTCGCCTACGAGGTGCGCTGGGACGGTCCCGTCGTTCACCAGCCGGAGGAAATCGTCTCCGGCGCCTGGATGCCCCTGGACGAGCTGCGGGCCTGGGCGCGGGACCCGGAAAGCCCTTTCGTGCCCGACGGCAGGCACGCGACCCGCGAGTGGTTCCGCCGCCAGGGGTAGCGCTTTCCTCAGCTGGCGGGCAGCTTCTCCGCGACCAGCGCGGCCAGGCCCTTCACCGCGTCCGCGGCCCGGGTCTGCGTGCTCGCCGTGACCTGGAGACCGGACAGCACGTGCCCGCCCGCCAGCAGCACCGTGCAGGTGGTGCCGTCGCACCAGGCGCGCGCGGCCTCCGCGCCGGCGGGACGGGTGACCGTCAGCGGCTGGCCGTCGCAGTCGACCTGCGCCAGCACCTCGGCCGCGGTGCGGTCCAGGTAGCCGGTGACCTGCTGCGTCAGCGCGGAACCACTGGTGTAGAGCCAGGTCGAGCCACGCGGGTCACCCGCGGGCACGGCGTCGAAGCAGGATCCGTTGGCGGCGCGGGCGGCGGCCTCCCGCACACCCTCGTTCGCCAGGTCGCTCTTGGTGAGCACCGCCGCCGCCACGTCCTCGGCGATGTGGTTCACCGGGCTGTTCACCGCCGCCTGGCCGACCGAGACGCTGGACGAGGTCGCCGGCGTCGTCGCGGACGGCGTCGCCGCGCCCGCCGGCTTGTCGTAGTAGGTCTCCAGGTCGTTGGGGCGATCCGCGCACCCGGTCAGCCCGGTCAGCACCACCGCGGCCAGGACCACCATCCCTCCATGACGCACGGTGACGTTCCCTTCAGTCTGCGTTGTGGGCGCTGAGATTAGTCCAAGCCTTCACTGCCATTGCAGCGAGGATCGCCGATCCCAGTACCGTTCCGGCGGCTCGGCCAGCGCCCGCAGTCCCGCGAGTTCGACCCGTGGCAGGTCGACGCCGTTCGCCGCCAGGTTCGCGGTCAGCTGCGGCACGCTGGCGGGACCGACGAGGACGGTGTCCGCCCACGGCTGGGCCAGAACCGCCGCGACCGCGATGGCGTCCGCGCCGACTCCGAAGCGTTGCGCCAGACGGGTGATCGCGGGCGGCGGGTTCACCACGAGCCTGCCGTTGGCGAGGGTTTCCTTGACCAGCACCAGGTTCCCGGCGGCGTGTGCCTCGCCGAGCGCCGGTCCCGCCGACGGTTCGAGCAGGTTCCAGGTGGACTGCACGGCGGAGAACACCGGGCGCCCGGCCACTTCCAGCTCGAACGCCCGCCGGATCACCTCGGCCTGCCTCGGCCCGGAGGTGGAGAACCCGACACGCACGCCGTCGTCGCTGAGCGCCGCGAGCGCCCGTTGCAGCGCCTCGTCGGTGAACAGCGGGCTGTCCACGGTGAGCGAGTGCACCTGGTAGAGGTTGATGGCGTTGCCCAGCAGGGAGCGGCTTTCGGTCCACTGGCGGGAGAACACGCCGGCGGAGTGCTCCTTCACCTCGTGCATCGTGGCGTCCATGCGCCAGCCGCCGACGTAGGTGTAGCCCCATTTGCTGGACACCGTCAGGTCGCGGTGACCGCGTTCGGCCAGCCAGCCGGCGAGGAACTCCTCGGCGCGGCCGTAGGAACGCGCGACGTCGACCCAGCGGACACCGGCCGCGTACGCCGCGTCGAGCACCGCGAACGTGGCCTCGCGCATGGCGCGCACGTCCCGCCGGACCGGGAGCTCACTGCTTCTGCCCAGGTTGATGTAGGCGGGCCGCCCGAGGGCCGCCAGGCCGAGTCCGATGCGCAGGGGACTGTCCTTTCCGTGCGGGTTTTCCAGCGTGTATCGGCGTGCTGGCCACCGGTGGTTTTCGCCGAAAGCCGCGCCGTATAGGGCGTTATACGCCTGATGCTCGTTGACGGAGGATGTCCAGCCACTGCTCGGAGTTCAGCGCCTGCCGGTGCAGCTTCTCCAGCCGCGCCGCCGGCGCCCGCACGTAGCCCTTGCCGAAGACCGGCGCGATCTGCCGCAGGCTCGCTCCCTCCTCCCGGGCCGCCAGCAGCACCCAGTCCGAGGCGTCGGCACAGGCCGCCGACGCACGCCGCAACTCCCCCAGCAGCCGGATCAGCTCCGCGGGCGGGACGGCGTGCGCGCGGACCGCCTGCGCGGTCTCCTCGAGCCAGGCCAGGACGTCGGCTTCGGTGATCGGGGCGCGGATCTCGGCGGCGGGCTCGGTCATGGCGCGCAGTATAGGTCGTTATACGGCCATCGCGGGGCGACACGCCGGGCAACCGAAACCGCCGGGAAGCGTCCTCACCCCGTGTCCGACAAGATCGTCCGCGGGGTTCGTGGCGTGGTGACCGCGCTCGCGGTGACGCTGGCGCTGCTTCCGGTGCACGGGGCCGCCCTGCTGATGCTGCTGTTCGCGGTGGGGCGGTACGACTCCAGCGGGCAGGGCGGGCCGTTCCGCAGCTGCACGGCCGATTCGGTGTCGTGCGCGGGGCCGGACGTGCCCGTGGTGATCGGCTGCGCGCTGGCCGTCCTCGGCGGATTGCTGCTCGCCGGCTGGGCGGGGCGGCGCGCGGGGCGGCCCCGAAGCCACTCACACGGCGGAGGCCGCCGACCCGGGCGGATCGGCGGCCTCCCCTGACGTGCCTGCGGTTACAGGTACTGGCCGGTGTTCGTGGCCGTGTCGATGACGCGACCGGACTCCTGGTTCTTGCCGGTGACGAGCGTGCGGATGTAGACGATCCGCTCGCCCTTCTTGCCCGAGATGCGGGCCCAGTCGTCCGGGTTGGTGGTGTTGGGCAGGTCCTCGTTCTCCGCGAACTCGTCGACGATCGCGTCGAGCAGGTGCTGCACCCGCAGACCGGGCTGCTTGGTCTCCAGCACCGACTTGATCGCCGCCTTCTTCGCCCGGTCCACGATGTTCTGGATCATCGCGCCCGAGTTGAAGTCGCGGAAGTACAGGACCTCCTTGTCCCCGTTGGCGTAGGTGACCTCGAGGAACCGGTTCTCGTCCGTCTCCTCGTACATCCGCTCGACGGTGTTCTGGATCATCGCCTCGATCGTGGCCTGCGCGTCCCCGCCGAACTCGGCGAGGTCGTCGGCGTGGATCGGCAGCCCCGGCGTCAGGTACTTGGAGAAGATGTCCTTCGCACCCTCGGCGTCCGGCCGCTCGATCTTGATCTTCACGTCCAGCCGGCCCGGGCGCAGGATCGCCGGGTCGATCATGTCCTCGCGGTTGGAGGCGCCGATGACGATGACGTTCTCCAGCCCCTCGACACCGTCGATCTCGGCCAGCAGCTGCGGCACGATCGTGGTCTCCACGTCCGAGGAGACGCCACTGCCGCGGGTGCGGAAGATCGACTCCATCTCGTCGAAGAACACGATCACGGGCGTGCCGTCGGAGGCCTTCTCGCGGGCCCGCTGGAAGATCAGGCGGATGCTCCGCTCGGTCTCCCCGACGAACTTGTTGAGCAGCTCCGGGCCCTTGATGTTGAGGAAGTACGACTTGGCGTCCTTCGAGTCGCCGTCGCCGCGGGCCTCGGCCACCTTCTTGGCCAGCGAGTTGGCGACCGCCTTCGCGATCAGCGTCTTACCGCACCCGGGCGGGCCGTAGAGCAGGACGCCCTTGGGCGGCCGCAGCTCGTACTCCCGGTAGAGGTCGGCGTGCAGGAACGGCAGCTCCACGGCGTCGCGGATCTGCTCGATCTGCCTGCCCAGGCCACCGATGTCCTCGTAGCGGACGTCCGGGACCTCCTCCAGCACGAGGTCCTCGACCTCGGCCTTGGGGACCCGCTCGTAGGCGTAGCCCGCCTTCGAGTCCACCAGCAGCGAGTCGCCCGGCTTGAGCGTCTGCGCGGCCAGCGGGTCGGACAGCCAGACCACCCGCTCCTCGTCGGCGTGACCGACGACGAGCGCGCGGGCGCTGCCGCCCTCGGTCGCCGGCGTCAGGACCTCACGCAGCGAGCAGACCTCGCCGGTGAGCTCGAAGTCGCCCGCCTCGACGACGGTCAGCGCCTCGTTCAAGCGGAGAGCCTGACCGCGCTGGAGGGACTCCACCTCCACCGCCGGGGACACCGACACCCGCATCTTGCGGCCGGCGGTGAACACGTCGACGGTGTTGTCCTCGTACGCGGTGACGAACACGCCGTACCCGCTGGGGGGCTGGGCGAGCCGGTCGACCTCTTCGCGCAGCGCGAGGAGCTGCCCCCGCGCCTCGCGGAGGGTCTCCACGAGCTTGTTGTTCCGCTCCGTGAGCTGGGCGACTCGTTCCGACGCCTCGGCGAGACGCTGCTCCAGCACGCGGTTCTGACGGGGTGATTCGGTTAGTTTGCGCCGCAGCAGGGCTACTTCCTCTTCCAGGAAGCGGACCTGCCGCGCCTGCTCGTCCGGCGTCGTTCCAGCTCCACTGATCTCTGAAGGGTCGGCGTCCTCGTGCCGACCTCCGGGAAGGTCGTGTTGCATGTCGGCACCTCCTCGGAGTGCTTTTAACCCACGGTACCGGCGATCACCGACATGAAAAGCCCTTTCCGCATCACAGGATCGGCGCGTCGCATCACGAAGCCGGACGGAACCGTTACACGAGGGTCCTGCCCAGCGGTCGGCGAACCGCTCGGAAAACTACGGACAGTATCCACCCGGCCACGGACAGCGGCCATCCGGGCGGTGAGCGATTCACTCATGTCACGACCACCCAACCAAGGCTTTACAGGACGTTCACCGGGCGTCTTCCCCTTCTCCTCCTCCTTCAAACCCGGGTGATTTTCGCGTCGCCACACCGGATCGCCGGCCGCCGCAGCGGACGGCCAAGATCGAGTTGCCGGACATCGGCGCTACGATCGCTCGCGTTACACCCCGGATTCGCGCCGGGGGAAACCGGATGCCGCTTCGGCGCGTCGAAGGCAGGCAGACACCCGACGTGAACGAGGAGACGTCCGTCCATGACCTACCCGCCGCACGGCCCGGGCCAGCCGGGTCCCCACGGGCCGCAGGGCCCCTACGGGCAGCCCGGGCCGTACGGGCAGCAGCCCGGACAGCCCCAGGGCGGGCCGCCGCCCGGCTACCCGCAGGGGGCGCCGCGGACGCCTCCGCCCGGGTTCCCGGGCGCGACGCAGCAGTTCGCCGCGCCGGGCGGGTCCGGCGGGCCGGGCGGTGAGCCGCCGAAGAAGAAGACCGGCCTGATCGCCGGCATCGCGGCGGCCGCGGTCGTGGTCGCCGCGGTGGCCGTCACCCTGGTGGTCACGCTCGGCGGCGACGACGAGAAGGACACCGGCAACACCGTCGCCGCCGCCGGCTCCTCCTCCAGCGCGAGCCCCACGGCGCGCGCGAACTCCTCGACCGCGACCGCGCCGTCGTCCCGGCGCTCGTCCTCGTCCGCGACCACCGGCGCCGGGGGTGGCGCCGCGGGCGGCCCGGACAGCGTGGCCCAGCAGGTCGTGGACGCCATGAACGCCCGCAGCGCCAGCCGGTACGCCGCGCTGACCTGCGGCGGCGCCACCGACAGCGAGGTCTCCTCGCTGCAGTCCCAGTGGGACGCGGCCAGCGAGCTGCAGGCCAGCATCTCCGGCCCGGCCGAGGTCACCGGCGACACCGCGAAGGTGCCGGTCAATCTCCGTTACAACGGTGACCGGCAGGATGCGAAGATGCCGCTCAAACGGCAGGGTTCGAACTGGTGCGTCGACGAGTCCTGAGCCAACCGATCCACGAAGGGGTAACCCGATCATGACCTACCCGCCGCAACAGCCCGGGCCCTACGGGCAGCAAGGCCCCCACGGCCAGCCGGGCCGGCCGGGCCCCTACGGGCAGCAGCCGGGCGGCGGCTACCCCCAGCAGCAGCCCGGATATCCGCAGGGCGGGCCGCAGCAGCCCGGTCACCCACAGGGGCAGCCGGGCTACCCGCAGACCCCGCCGCCCGGCTTCCCCGGCGCGCCGCAGCAGTTCGGCCAGGACCCCTACGCCGACCCGTACGCCGGGCAGCAGTACCCGGGCGGGCCGGGCGGTGAGCCGCCGAAGAAGAAGACCGGCCTGATCGTCGGCATCGCGATCGCCGCGGTGATCGTCATCGCCGGTGCCGCGTTCCTGATCTGGTTCCTCACCAAGGACGACGGCGGCGACGGCAACAGCGCCGCGCCCAGCACGAGCGCGACCGCTCCCCCGGCCTCCAGTGAGGCTCCGTCCAGCAGCTCGCGCACCCCGACGTCCACGCCCGAGGGCACCGCGGCGCCGGGCGGGAAGTCCACCCCGGAGGAGACCGCGCAGGCGATCGCCACCGCGTACAGCACCGGGGACAAGGAGACCATCCAGTCGATGGTGTGCGCGAGCCGGCCGCAGTCGGTGCCGGACATCCCGCCCGGCATCACCGTCACGGTCACCGGCAGCCCGGACGTCGTGGGCGACACCGCCTACGTGCCGGTGCACGCGGTCGGCCCGGGCGGCACCAACGACTTCGAGCTCGGCCTCGCCAACGAGGGCGGCGTGTGGTGCTACCTGGGCGACCGCACGAACTGACGCGGAAACCTCAGCCGCGGCTCGGCCTGCGCTGCGGCCGCGGCGGGGTCACCCCGTCGGCCAGCCGTCGCGTGGTGAGCAGGAAGGCGGTGTGCCCGACCATCCGGTGTTCCGGGCGCACCGCCAGGCCCACCACGTGCCAGGGCCGCACGAGGCTCTCCCACGACTCGGGCTCGGTCCAGCCCTGCATCTCCCGCAGCGCCTCGGTGACCCGGGACAGCTGGGTCACCGTCGCCACGTAGACGACCAGCACCCCGCCCGGCACCAGGCTGCGGTGGACGGTGTCCAGCACCTCCCACGGCGCCAGCATGTCCAGGATCACCCGGTCGACCTCGCCCTCGTGGCTGGCGAGGTCGTCGACCTTCAGCGTCCAGTTCGCCGGCCGCTCCCGGAAGAACCGCTCGACGTTCTTGACCGCGTGCTCGGCGTGGTCCTCGCGCACCTCGTAGGACAGCACGCTGCCCTCCGGGCCCACCGCCCGCAGCAGCGAGCAGGTCAGCGCGCCGGACCCGGCGCCGGCCTCCAGCACCCGCGCGCCCGGGAAGATGTCGCCCCACATCACGATCTGCGCCGCGTCCTTGGGGTAGATCACCTGCGCGCCGCGCGGCATGGACAGCACGTAGTCGGCCAGCCGCGGCCGCAGCGCCAGGTAGGCGGTGCCACCGACGGAGGTGATCACCGAGCCCTCCGGCTTGCCGATCAGGTCGTCGTGCCGCAGCGCGCCGCGGTGGGTGTGGTACTCCTCCCCCTCGGCGAGCACCAGCGTGTAGTTGCGTCCCTTCGGATCGGTCAGACGGACCCTGTCACCCGGGCGGAACGGCCCGCTCACCTGCACTGTGGAACTCCTCGAAACTCGCGAACGCAGCGCTCGATCTTCCCAGACCGGCTCGTCAGCGGACGCGGCGGGCCGACAGGGCCGAGCGCAGGTCCTCGCGGCGCAGCACCCCGGCCGGGCGGCCCTCGTCGTCGACCACGAGGAACTGCCACGCGGCGGTCTCGCGGACGCGCTCGGCGATCTCCTCCCCCGGCTCCGAGGCGAGCAGCACGGTCTCGGCGCGGATCGGCTCGGCGGCCAGCTCCGCCGGGGCCTGCGGCGAGGTCTCCGCGAGCCGCTCGGCGGCGCCTTCGTCGAGCAGGCCGGCCGCGACGCCGTCCGCGCGCACCAGCACCACTCCCCGGCCCGCCGCGGCCGCCAGCGCGTCCGACACCGGGCTCTCCGCGGGCAGCTGCAGCACCGGCCGGGTCAGCTCGGTCACCGCCAGCCCCTCCGGCCAGCCCCGGTTGGCTTCGGCGGTCAGCTCCGATCCGGCGCCCATCGCGACGAACCACGCCGTGACCACGCACACGCCCAGTCGCAGCCAGCGGTCCTCGCTGCCGGAGACCATGCCGAGCATCGCCCACACCAGCAGCCCGGCGGCGACGATCCCGCCGCCCACGACGGCCGCGCGGGTGCCGCTGGCCCGCCGCCCGGTGAGGGCCCACACCCCGGCGCGCAGGAGGCGCCCGCCGTCCAGCGGGAGGCCGGGCAGCAGGTTGAACACGCCGACCGCGAGGTTGGCCACCGCGCACTCGGCGACCAGCAGCCACACCGCGCCGTCCGGCGGCACCGCGAACAGCAGCAGGCCGCCGAACGCCGCGAGCAGGACCGACACGACCGGCCCGGCGGCCGCGATCAGCCCCTCCTGACCGGGTTCGCGCGGGGTACGGGCCACTTCGGACAGTCCGCCGAGCAGGAACAGCCGCAGCCGCCGCACCGGGATGCCCATCCGCAGCGCCACCACGCAGTGGCCCAGCTCGTGGGCCAGCACGGACAGCCCGAGCAGCACCGCGAACGCCGCGGCCAGCGCCCACGACGTGGCCGCGGTGGCGCCGGGCAGGAGCCGGTCGACGAGCGGCTGGTAGAGCACGACCACCACGAGCGAGCCGATCCACCAGGAGGGGGCGAGCAGCACCGGCACGTCCTGGACCCGGAACAGCAGCAGGCCGCCGTCGGCGGTGGTCAGCACCCGCCTCGGCTGGTTCCTCCCGTGCTCGCCGGTCGCGGCCATGCCCGTCAGGGTAGAGCGTGGGGTGTCAGGCGGCGGTGACCCGCGGGTGCGCGCGGCGTCGCGATCTTGTCGGACCCCTCGTTTAGGGTGCGGGGTATGGCTCAGACGGCGACCACGGAACCCCAGCTCGGCGTGCGCCGCCCCGCGCTGTCCCCTTCGCGGGCCAGCGACTTCAAGCAGTGCCCGTTGCTCTACCGCTTCCGGGCGGTCGACCGGCTGCCGGAGGTGCCGACGAAGGCGCAGCTGCGCGGCACGCTCGTGCACTCGGTGCTGGAGCGGCTGTTCGCGCTGCCCAAGACCGACCGCGAACCGGACCGCGCCCGCGAGCTGCTCGCGCCCACCTGGAGCGAGCTGTCGGCCGACAACCCCGAGTGGGCCGCGCTGTTCGACGGCGAGGACGTGCAGGGCTGGCTGGAGTCGGCGACGAAGCTGCTGGACAGCTACTTCCAGCTGGAGGACCCGCGCCGGTTCGACCCGGAGGCGTGCGAGCTCCACGTCGAGCTGGAGCTGGAGTCGGGGGTCCGGCTGCGCGGGTACGTCGACCGGCTGGACGTCGCGCCCACCGGCGAGATCCGGGTGGTGGACTACAAGACCGGCGCCGCGCCCCGCGAGATCGGCGAGGCCAAGGCGATGTTCCAGATGAAGTTCTACGCCGTGGTGCTGTGGCGGCTGCGCGGCGTCGTGCCGCGCCAGCTCAAGCTGATGTACCTGACCGACGGGCAGTCGCTGGCCTACGCGCCGGACGAGGCCGAGCTGCGCCGGTTCGAACGCACGCTGGAGGCGATCTGGCAGGCGATCCTCAAGGCGGGCAAGACCGGCGACTTCCGGCCCAGCCCGAGCCGGCTGTGCGACTGGTGCGCGCACCAGTCGCTGTGCCCGTCCTTCGGCGGCACGCCACCGGAGTACCCGGGCTGGCCGGAGCCGGACCCGGGTGTGGAAACGGCCCTGGATCGAGCGGACTGAGGATCAGGCGGACGGAGATGACGGAGAACGCTTTCTACCTGCCGCTGGGCGGCGACCGCTACCAGCCGACCGAGCACACGGCCGGACCGTGGACCCCGGAGGCGCAGCACTTCGGGCCGCCCTCGGCGCTGCTCGCCCGCGCGCTGGAGGGCCTGACCACCGACCGGCCGGGGCTGCTGGCGCGGGTGACCGTGGAGATCCTCGGCCCGGCGCCGCTGACCGAGCTGTCGCTGCGGTCCTGGGTGGAGCGGCCGGGACGGTCGGTCGAGCTGCTCGGCGCCGAGCTGCACGACGGCACGCGGGCGGTGGCCCGGGCGTCGGCGTGGCGGATCGCCGAGGCCGACACGACGGCGGTGGCCACCGAGGAGCCGGCGCCACCACCGCCGGCGGACTGCCGTCCGGCGACCTGGCCGGACACCTGGGGCCGTGGCGGGTACCTGGGCGCGATGGAGTGGCGGATCATCGCCGGCTCGCCCGCGGAGCCGGGCCCGGCGTGGGTGTGGGGCAGGCAGCGGGTCGAGCTGGTGGCCGGGGAGAAGCCGACGCCGTTGCAGCGGCTGTTCGCGGTCGCCGACACCGGCAACGGCGCGTCGAACTTCCTCGACCCGGCGAAGTGGTGGTTCATCAACAGCGAGCTGACCGTGCACCTGCGGCGCGCGCCGGCGGGCGAGTGGACGGCCCTGGACGCCCGCACGCTGGTGGGCCCGACCGGGGTGGGCACGGCCACCAGCACGCTGTCCGACGTCCAGGGCCAGGTGGGCCAGGCCGCGCAGGCGCTGATGGTGCGGACACGCTGACGGGCGTGACCGTCCCCCGCCGGCCGCACGAGATCCACTACTCTGCGGCCAGGGATCGACTGACCTGGGAGCGCTCGAGTGCAGATCACTTCGGTGGTCAACCAGAAGGGCGGCGTCGGCAAGACGGCGCTGAGCGTCGGGGCCGCCGCGGCGCTGGCCGAACGCGGCCGCCGGGTGCTGCTCATCGACCTCGACCCGCAGGGTCACGCGACCACGGAGATGCTGGGCCTGGACGAGGTGCCCGCGCAGGCGCCGAGCCTGGCCAAGGCGCTGACCAAGATGTGGAAGGGGCCGGTCGAGGAGCTGATCGTGCCGCACCGGCGCAGCAACATCGGCCCGGGCGGCGCGTTCGACGTCATCCCGACCTCGCCCGGCATGTTCGACCTGGTGCGCAGGCTGGACCAGTTCCGGGTGCCGGGGTGGCAGCTGGCGCGGGTCGTGCAGTTCGCCAACTACGACCACGTCATCATCGACTGCCCGCCGGCGCTGGACGTGCTGACCAACAACGCCCTCGCCGCGACGCACGGCATCCTGGTGCCGGTGCAGCCGGACCGCACCAGCATCCGGGCGCTGCGCCTGCTCAACGACCAGCTGTACTACGTGCAGACCGCGCTGAACCGCCCGCCCATCCCCTACTTCGGGGTGGTGCCGGGCCTGTACCGGCGGCCGATGTCCGGGTACGCGGTGGCGGCGCTGGAGGAGCTCAAGCAGTTCGGCTACCCGCTGCTGGCGCACGTGCCGCTCGGGGTGGTGATGAACGAGGCGGCCGCGCACGGCATGCCGGTCACCACGTTCGCCCCGGAGACCACGCAGGCGGTGGCGTTCCGGGAGATCGCGGCGGTGCTGGACGGCCACCTTGCCCGCCAGCAGCCCTCGCCCCCGATCCCGGCCGAGGACGACTTCGTGTTCGAGGACTTCATCACCCAGGTGGCGCACGCCCGCAACGAGAACGACAACGGCGCGCGGAAGCGGCTGTACGACCTGATGCCCAAGCGACCCCGCGAGTAGCGGCTTCGGAAAACGCTTTCTCGCACGCCGCATGCGCCGCGGCGTGCGGATGATCATGCCCGCCGCGAAGCGGCAGGAGCGAGGTGCGGGGCCAAGTTCCGGATGAGGTCCAGGCCGCGGTGCCCTGGCGGCCCCGGCCGGCACCGCTGACCGAAAACCCCTGACCGAAAACCCTGACCGGCCGCGCCGGAAAGCGCTTCCCGCACACACTGCGTGTCCCCGAACGGCGTGACGATGATCATGCCCGCCGTGACGCGGTAACCCCACCCCCGGCTCGACACCGGCCCGAGCGAGGTGACACGCTGGCGCCAGTTTTAGATCAATTGAACCAAAACTCCGGAAAGGCCCGCGCATGCCCACCACGTCCCACACCCGGGCAGACAGCCGGGCGATGCCGCTCGCGGTCTCCGTCCTCGGCCTCGCCATCTTCTGCCTCCACACGACCGAGGTGATGGTGGCCGGGCTGCTCCCGTCGCTCTCGGCCGGCCTCGGCGTCTCGACCACCGCGGCGGGCAACCTGGTCACCGTCTTCGCGCTGGGCATGGTGTTCGGCGGCCCGGCGCTGACGCTGGCGCTCATGAGGGCGCCCCGCAAGCCGGCAATGATCATGATGCTGGTGCTGTTCCTCGCGGGACAGACCCTCGGCGCCCTCGCCGGCGCCTACTGGGTCATGGTGCTCGCCCGCGTCCTCACGGCGCTGGCCACCGCGGCGTTCTTCGGGCTCGCCGCGTCCGTGTGCGCCGGCCTGGTGCCGCCGGACCGGGTGGGCCGCGCACTGGCCGTCGTCTTCGGCGGCTTCATGGTGGCCAACGTGTTCGGCCTGCCCCTGGCGACCTTCATCGACCAGCTGATGGGCTGGCGGGCCGCCTTCTGGACCGTGGACGTCCTGGTCGCCCTGTGCCTCGTCCTGGTCCTGGTCACCGTCCGCAGCCCCGCGGCCCCGGGCCGGCCGGACCTCCGCGCGGAGCTGTCGGTCTTCCGCAGCGGACGGCTCTGGGGCGCCTTCACCACCAACGCCCTGCTGATCGGCGGGGTGTTCGCCACCTTCGCCTACCTGTCCCCCGTGCTGACCGAGGTGGCCGGCTTCGGCGCGGCCGTCGTCCCGCTGCTGTTCGTCCTGTACGGCGTGGGCACCGTCATCGGCAACGTCGTCCTCGGGCGCCTGGCCGACGCGCACACCATGCGCACCCTCTGGCTCGGCGGCGTGGTCCTGGCGGTGCTGCTGGGCCTGTACGCGCTCGTCGCGAGCAACCAGGCACTCACCCTCGTCGCCCTGTTCCTGCTGGGCTTCACCGGGCTGCCGCTGAACCCGGCGATGGCCTCGCGCGTCATGCGGCTGTCCAACAGCGGCGCGCTGGTCAACACCATGAACACCGCGACGATCTGCGCCGGCGTCACCCTCGGCACCTGGCTGGCCGGCCTCGGCATCGACGCCTTCGGCTACCACGCCCCGATGTGGGTCGGCGCGCTGCTCGCGGCCGGCGCGCTGGCCACCCTGCTCGTCGCGCGGATCGCGGACCGGCGGCCGTTTTGGCGCGCCTGATCCACCACGAATAGGTTGGCGGCATGGGCAGGCCCAGGAAGTTCGACGAGACGCACGCTCTCACCGCCGTCATGCACACGTTCTGGCGGCGGGGGTACGAGGCCACCTCGACCCGCGATCTCGCCGAGTCCACCGGCATGGGCCTGTCCAGCCTGTCCAACGCCTTCGGCGACAAGCGGCAGATGTACCTGCGCGCGCTGCGCCGCTACTTCGAAACCAACACCGCCGTGCAGACCGAACTCCTGGCACAGCCCGAACCGGTCAAGGACCGGCTGCGGAACCTCATGGTGCAGGCGATCGACCTCGACCTCGCGGACCCGCCCTCCCCCGGCTGCCTGATCATCAACGCCTCGATCGAGATGGCCGGCACCGACCCGGAGGTGGCGCAGGAGGTGCGGCGGCACTTCACCACCGTCGAACGGGCGGTCCGCGCCGCGCTCGACGAAGGGCAGCGCAGCGGGGAGATCAGCCGCGACCAGAGCGCCGCCGCCCTGACCCACCACGTGCTGAGCAGCTACTACGGCCTCCGGGTGCTCGGCCGTGTGCAGCCGGACCGCGCTGCCCTCCTGGACGTGGTGGAGACGATGCTGGCCAAGCTCTGAGAGCCGCGCCGTATAGGTCGTTATACGGATCGGGCGGCGCAGGCGCGGGCCCGCGCCTCCAGGTACCGCCGCTCCGGGACGTTCAGCGTGCGTACCGCCGCGCGGCGGTACGCCGGCTCCGCCGACGCCGGATCGCCCGCCCGCTCCAGCAGGTGCGCGCGCACCGCGTCCACCCGGTGGTGCCCGGCCAGCGCGGGGTCCTGCTCCGCCGCGGCCAGCTCCCGCAACCCGGCCCGCGGACCGTCCACTTCGGCCACCGCGACGACCCGGTTCAGCGTGACCATCGGCCCGGGCGCCACGGCCGCGAGCAGCTCGTACAGCCCGGCGATCTCGCGCCAGTCGGTGTCCCCGGCCCGCTCGGCCTGCCCGTGCACCGCGGCGATGGCGGCCTGCAGCTGGTACGGCCCGGCCGGTGCGGTGGTCAGCGCCCGCGTGACGAGTTCGATGCCCTCGCCGATCATCGCGCGGTCCCAGCGCGACCGGTTCTGCTCGGCGAGCGGGACCAGCGCGCCGTCCGGTCCGGTGCGGGCGGCGCGGCGGGCGTCGGTCAGCAGCATCAGGGCGAGCAGGCCCGTCACCTCCCCCTCATCGGGCAGCCGGGCGTGCAGCTGCCGGGTCAGGCGGATCGCCTCGGCCGTCAGGTCCACGCGCTGCAGCGACTCCCCCGAACTCGCCGTGTGGCCCTCGGTGAAGATCAGGTACAGCACGTTCAGCACGGCCGCCAGCCGCGGCCCGTACTCCTCCCGCGACGGCGGGCGGAACCGGGCGCCGCCGGCCTTGATGCGTTGCTTGGCGCGGCTGATGCGTTGCGCGATGGTCGATTCCGGCACCAGGTAGGCGCGGGCGATCTCGGCGGTGGTGAGCCCGCCGACCGCGCGCAGCGCCAGCGCCACCTGCGACGCCGGGGTCAGCGACGGGTGGCAGCACAGCATGAGCAGCGTGAGCGTGTCGTCCACCGCGGGCACCGGCGCGGGGTCCGGTGGCGTCGTCATCGCGACGTGCTCCTCGCGGCGGCGGCGGGCCGTCTCCGCGCGCCACAGCTCGATCCGCCGCCGGGACGCGGTGGTGATCAGCCAGCCCTTCGGGTTCGCCGGCATCCCCTGCGCCGGCCACTGCGTCGCGGCCGCGAGCAGCGCCTCCTGCACCGCGTCCTCGCAGAGGTCGAAGTCGCCGTAGCGGCGCACCAGCGCGGCGAGCACCTGCGGCGCCAGCTCGCGCAGCAGCTCGGTCACGGCAGGAAGACGCTCAGGTCCTGCGTCGGGCGCACCTCGACCAGGCCCAGCGCCGCCTCCGGGATCCGCGCCGCCCACTCCACGGCCCGGTCGAGGCCGTCGCAGTCCAGCACGTAGAACCCCGCCAGCTGCTCCTTGACCTCGGCGAACGGCCCGTCGCCCGCGATCACCTGGCCGTCGCGGACCAGGACCCGCTTGCCGGTCTCCGGCGGCGCGAGCGAGGACGACGTCACCAGCTCCCCCGACTCGGCGAGGTCGCGGTCGAGCGCCTCGTACGCCTTCAGGCCCTGCCCTTTCTCGTCGTCGGCCAGCTTCTCCCACACCGCCTGCGAGGCGGCGTTGCGGTAGATCAGCACCAGGAACTTCATCGGCCCTCCCCCGAGAAAAGAAATCCGGTCGCCGGGGATGTCGAGACCGGCACCTCGGCTTCGACGTCCCCCGTGCAAGCACACCTTAGTGGGAGGACCAGCGATGACCAGCACCATCGACCAGCAGAACGAGATCCGCGCGCTGATCGCGGACCAGGCGGCCGCGATCCGGGCCGGGGACGCCGAAGCGGTGGTCGCCCGGTACGCGCCGGACATCGTCGCGTTCACGCTCGCGCCGCCGCTGCTGCACGGCCCGGCCGAAACCCGGGATCCGGAGACCCTGCGCGGCTGGTTCGCCGGGTTCTCCGGCCCCGTCGACTACGAGGTTCGCGACCTGCACGTCACCGTGGGCGGCGACGTCGCCTACGCGCACAGCCTGAACCGGCTCACCGCCGTCCCGGCCGGTCAGCCGGAGCCGTTCACCCTGTGGTTCCGGTCGACGGTGTGCCTCCGCCGCGAGGGCGACCGGTGGCTCATCACGCACCAGCACCAGTCCACGCCGTTCCACATGGACGGCACCTTCGCCGCGGCCCTGGACCTGCAGCCCTAGAGGAACTCGCCGACCAGCCAGGACACCAGGGACAGCGACCCCATCGACACCAGGGTCGACACGAGCACGCAGTCGCGCACGAACCGGCTGTCCAGGGCGTACTGGCTGGTCGCGATGAAGATGTTCTGCGCGGTGGGCAGCCCGGCGCACACGGTCACGATCATCAGCACCGGGTGCGGCAGGCCGAGCAGCAGCCCGATGCCGAGGGTGATGGCGGGCTGGGCGACCAGCTTCAGCCCGACCACCGTCGCCATCTCGGCGCGCCGCGTCCCCACCGGCTCGCGGGAGCCACCGGAGGTCAGCGACATGCCCAGCACCAGCAGGGCGGTGCCCACCCCGGCCGAGGCGATCAGGTGCAGCGGCTGCGCCACCAGCTGCGGCAGGTGGAGCCCGCTCGCCCGGAACAGGATCCCGGTCAGCGACGCGGCGATCACCGGGGTGCGCACCGGCAGCATCAGCAGCGTCCGCCACCGCGAGCGGCCCGGCTCCCGCGAGTCGGTCTCCAGCAGCGCCAGCAGGGCGGGCATCAGCACCAGCGTCTGCAGCAGGATCACCACGATGATGAACGCGGAGTCCCCGAACAGCTGCAGCAGCACCGGGATGCCGAGGTTGCCGGCGTTGGCGTAGCAGGAGGCCATCCCGCTGACCGCCCACTCCGACAGCTTGCGCCGGAACACCCACTTGCCGAGCGCGAACCCGATCGCGCCCACCACGACGGTACCGAGCAGGAACGCGACCACACCCGGGTTGAGCAGGGCGGTCAGCGGCGTGTCCTGCATCGTGGTGAACAGGACCGCGGGCATCGCCACCACGAAGACGTACTTCGTCAGCGCCGCCTCGGCGCCCTCGCCCAGCACGCGGAACCGGCCGAGCAGGTATCCCAGTCCGGTCAGTGCCCAGATCGGCGCGAACGCCGGCAGGACACCGCCGGTCAAAGCCGGCAGGAGCGGATGTCGGAGGCGAGGACCGCCTTCGCGCCCACCTCGGCGAGCTCGTCCATGATCTGGTTGACCTTCTTGCGCGGCACCATCGCCCGCACCGCAACCCAGTCCGGGTCGGCCAGCGGCGCGACCGTCGGCGACTCCAGGCCCGGCGTGATCGCGACCGCCCGGTCCAGCAGCGTCCGCGGGCAGTCGTAGTCGAGCATCATGTACTGCTGCGCGAACACCACGCCCTGCAGGCGCGCGGTCAGCTGCGCCTTCGCCTTGGCCGCGTCGCTGCCGGCGCGCTGCACCAGCACCGCCTCGGACACGCAGATCGGGTCGCCGAACGCGACCAGGTTGTGCTGCCGCAGGGTCCGGCCGGAGCCGACCACGTCGGCGATCGCGTCGGCGACGCCGAGCTGGATCGAGATCTCCACCGCGCCGTCGAGCCGGATCACCTCGGCCTCGACCCCCTGGCGGGCCAGGTCGTCGCGCACCAGCCGCGGGTAGGAGGTGGCCAGCCGCTTGCCGTGCAGGTCGGCCGGCTTCCAGTCCTGCCCGGCCGGGGCCGCGTAGCGGAAGGTGGAGCCGCCGAAGCCCAGCGCCAGCACCTCCTCGACCGGGGCGCCGGAGTCCAGGGCCAGGTCGCGGCCGGTGATGCCCAGGTCCAGCTCGCCCGAGCCGACGTAGATCGGGATGTCCTTGGGGCGCAGGAAGAAGAACTCGACCTCGTTGTTCGGGTCGAGCACGGTCAGGTCGCGCTGCTCATGCCGCTGGCGGTAACCGGCCTCGCCGAGCATCTCCGACGCCGGCCCGGCCAGCGCTCCCTTGTTCGGCACCGCAACCCGCAGCATGCCCTCACTCCTCGATCGTTCTCCGGTCCCGCTACAGGTAGCGGTACACGTCCTCGGTGGTCAGCCCGCGACCGAGCATCAGCACCTGAACCCGGTACAGCAGCTGGGAGATCTCCTCGGCCAGCCGGTCGTCGGACTCGTGCTCGGCGGCGATCCAGACCTCACCGGCCTCCTCGAGCACCTTCTTGCCCTGGGCGTGCACGCCGGCGTCCAGCGCCTCGACCGTGCCCGATCCCTCGGGCCGGGTGCGGGCCCGGTCGGTGAGCTCGGCGAACAGCTCGTCGAAGGTCTTCACGGTCTGTAGATCCTTCCATCCGGCCCGCACCGCATCCGATCCGGGCCGCCGCTGCTGACGGCGGCGTCACACCAGGGCGCGCAGCGCGTCCGCGTCGACGCCGGTGAGCGAGGTGCGGAACACCCGCCGCGGCCCCGGTGCGACGGTCACGTCGTTGGGCACGACCAGCACGACGCACCCCGCGGCGGCGGCCGACACGGTGCCCGGCGGGGAGTCCTCGACGGCCACGCAGCGTGCCGGGTCCACCCCGAGCAGCCGCGCCGCGCGCAGGTACGGCTCCGGGTGCGGCTTGTTCAGCCCGTCCACCTCGTCCCCGCAGACGGTGACGTCGAAGAACTCCCGCCCGATCGTGTCCAGCGCCAGCTCGGTCAGCGACCGCTCGGTGGAGGTGACCAGCGCCGACGGGATCCCGGCGCGGCGCACCGCGGTCAGCGCCTCGCGGGCGCCCGGCCGCCAGGGCAGCTCGTCGGCGAACAGGTTCGCGGTCCGGTCGCGGATCCACGCGCCGGTGTCCGCGATCGCCGCGGCGGCCGGCTCGTGCCCGGTCACGGCCAGCAGGTAGCCCGCGGTGGCGTCCATGTTGGACCCGACGAGCGTGAGCCGCTGTTCGGTGGTGAGCGTGCCGCCCAGCCACTCGGCGCACTCGTACAACGCCACGTCCCACAGCTTCTCCGAGTCGACGAGCGTGCCGTCCATGTCCCAGAGCACGGCAGCCAGGCCGTCCGTCAAGTGGTTCTCCCTCTGCTCAGGTGTTGAAGTACTTGGCCTCGGGGTGGTGGGCCACGATCGCGTCGGTGGACTGCTCGGGGTGCAGCTGGAACTCCTCGGACAGCTTCACGCCGATGCGCTCGGCGTCGAGCAGCTCCACGATCGTCGCGCGGTCCTCCAGGTTCGGGCAGGCGCCGTAGCCGAAGGAGAAACGGGCGCCGCGGTAGCCCAGCTTGAAGAAGTCCTCCAGCTCGCGCGGGTCCTCGTCGGCGACCGCCCGGCCGCTGGTGAAGTGCAGCTCCTGCCGGACGCGGCGGTGCCAGTACTCGGCCAGCGCCTCGGTCAGCTGCACGCCCAGCCCGTGCACCTCCAGGTAGTCGCGGTAGGCGTCGTTCGCGAACAGCTCGTTGGCGTAGTCGGCGATCGGCTGGCCCATGGTGACCAGGGTCAGCGGCAGCACGTCCACCTCGCCGGTGGAGCGGGGCCGGAAGAAGTCGGCCAGGCACAGGTAGCGGTCGCGGGTCTGGCGCGGGAAGGTGAACCGGGCCCGCTCGGGCGCGTCGGCGTGCGCCTCGGTCAGCACCACCAGGTCGTTGCCCTCGGCGACGGCCGGGAAGTAGCCGTACACGACGGCGGCGTGCTGCAGCACCCCGTCGGTGGCCAGCCGGTCCAGCCAGTACCGCAGCCGCGGGCGGCCCTCGGTCTCCACCAGCTGCTCGTAGCTGGGCCCCTGCCCGCCGCGGGCGCCACGCAGGCCCCACTGGCCGAGGAAGGTGGCCCGCTCGTCGAGCAGGGCGGCGTACTCGGCGACCGGGATGCCCTTCACCACGCGGGTGCCCCAGAACGGCGGCACGGGCACGGGCACATCGGTCGCGACATCGGAACGGGCGGGAATCGGGGCCTCCGGCTCTCGGGCGGACTTGCGGGCTTCGGCGATGCGCAGGGACCGCTCGCGGCGGGCCTTGCGCTCCGCTCTCTTCGCCGCCTCCTCCGCGCTGATCTCCGGCGCCCGCCCGTGCTTGGCGGCCATGATCGTGTCCATCAGCCGCAGGCCCTCGAACGCGTCCCGCGCGTAGCGGACGTCGCCGTGGTACAGCTCGGCCAGGTCGTTCTCCACGTAGGTGCGGGTCAGGGCCGCGCCGCCGAGCAGGACCGGCCAGCGCTGGGCGACCCCGCGGGAGTTCATCTCCTCCAGGTTCTCCTTCATGATCACCGTGGACTTGACCAGCAGCCCGGACATGCCGATCGCGTCCGCGCCGTGCTCGTCGGCGGCCTCCAGGATCGCGTTCACGGGCTGCTTGATACCCAGGTTGATCACGTCGTACCCGTTGTTGGACAGGATGATGTCCACCAGGTTCTTGCCGATGTCGTGCACGTCGCCCTTGACCGTGGCGAGCACGATCCGGCCCTTGCCCGAGGAATCCGTTTTGTCCATGTGTGGTTCGAGGTAGGCCACCGCGGTCTTCATCACCTCCGCGGACTGCAGCACGAACGGCAGCTGCATCTGGCCGGACCCGAACAGCTCGCCGACGGTCTTCATGCCGGACAGCAGGGTGTCGTTGACGATGTCCAGCGCCGGCTTCTCCGCCAGGGCCGCGTCGAGATCGGCCTCCAGCCCGGTGCGCTCGCCGTCGACGATGCGCCGTTCCAGCCGCTCGAACAGCGGCAGCGCGGCCAGCTCCTCGGCGCGGGAGGCGCGGCTGGAGGCGGCCGACACGCCCTCGAACAACGACATCAGCTTCTGCAGCGGGTCGTAGCCGTCGCGGCGCCGGTCGTAGACCAGGTCGAGCGCGACCACGCGCTGCTCGTCCGGGATCCGCGCCATCGGCAGGATCTTCGAGGCGTGCACGATCGCGGTGGTCAGCCCGGCCTCGACGCACTCGTGCAGGAACACCGAGTTGAGCACCTGGCGCGCGGCCGCGTTCAGTCCGAAGGAGACGTTGGAGATGCCCAGCGTCGTCTGCACCTCCGGGTAGCGGCGCTTGAGCTCGCGGATGGCCTCGATGGTCTCCAGCGCGTCGCGGCGGGTCTCCTCCTGCCCGGTGGTGATCGGGAAGGTCAGGCAGTCGACGATGATGTCGCTGACCCGCATGCCCCAGTTGGTGACCAGGTCCTCGATCGTGCGGGTGGCGACGCGGACCTTCCACTCGGCGGTGCGGGCCTGGCCCTCCTCGTCGATGCACATCACCACGACCGCGGCGCCGTGCTCGGACACCAGCCGCATGATCTTGGTGAAGCGCGAGTCCGGGCCGTCGCCGTCCTCGTAGTTGACGCTGTTGACCACGCACCGGCCGCCCAGCCGCTCCAGCCCCGCCTGCAGCACCGCCGGTTCGGTGGAGTCGAGCATGATCGGCAGCGTGGACGCGGTCGCCAGCCGCCCGGCCAGCTCGGCCATGTCGGCGGCGCCGTCCCGGCCCACGTAGTCCACGCACAGGTCCAGCAGGTGCGCGCCGTCGCGGGTCTGCTCGCGCGCGATCTCCACGCAGTCCTCGTAGCGGCCGTCGAGCATGGCCTCGCGGAACTTCTTGGAGCCGTTGGCGTTGGTGCGCTCCCCCACCATCAGCACCGAGGCGTCCTGCTCGAACGGCACCGCCTGGTACAGCGAGGACACGCCCGGCTCGTGCCGCGGGCGGCGGGGCGCGCGCTCGGCGTCGCGCACCGCCTCGGCCAGCTGCCGGATGTGCTCGCCGGTGGTGCCGCAGCAGCCGCCCACCAGGCCCACGCCGAACTCGCGCACGAACCCGGACAGCGCCTCGGCCAGACCCTCGGGCGAGAGCGGGTACACCGCGCCGTCCGGTCCCAGCTCGGGCAGGCCCGCGTTGGGCATCACCGACAGCGGCACCCGCGCCGACTTCGACAGCGTGCGCAGGTGCTCGCTCATCTCCGCCGGCCCGGTCGCGCAGTTCAGCCCGATCACGTCGATGCCCAGCGGCTCCAGCGCGGCCAGCGCGGCGGCGACCTCGGTGCCCAGCAGCATCGTGCCGGTCGTCTCCACCGTGATGGACGCGATCACCGGCACCTCGCGGCCGGCGGCCCGCATCGCCCGGCGTGCGCCCAGGATCGCGGCCTTGGTCTGCAGCAGGTCCTGCGAGGTCTCGACCAGCACCGCGTCGACCCCGCCGTGCAGCAGACCGGTGACCTGCTCGGCGTAGGCGTCCCGCAGCCGCGCGTAGGGGGCGTGGCCCAGGGTGGGCAGCTTGGTGCCCGGGCCGACCGAGCCCAGCACGAACCGCGGCCGGTCGGCCGTGGCGTAGGAGTCGGCGGTCTCCCGCGCCAGCCGCGCCCCGGCCTCGGCCAGCTCGGTGATGCGGTCGGCGATCCCGTACTCCCCCAGGTTCGCCAGGTTCGCGCCGAAGGTGTTCGTCTCCACCGCGTCCGCGCCGGCCTCCAGGTAGGTGCGGTGGATGCCCCGCACCACGTCCGGGCGCGTCACGTTCAGGATCTCGTTGCAGCCCTCCAGGCCGGCGAAGTCGTCCAGGGACAACTCGTGCGCCTGCAGCGCGGTGCCCATCGCGCCGTCCGCCACGACCACACGGGCGGCGAGGGCGTCCAGCAGCGGTGACGAGAAACGATCGGACATGACACCAGGCTACGGTCTCGTCACCGCCCGGCGGGTCGTAGGCTGGGTGGGTGAGTGACCCAGCCGACGCGATCCCGCAGCCCGAGCAGTCCGTCCCCGGGGGCGCCACGTCCCGGGAACGGGTCATGGTCGTCGCCTTCGAAGGCTGGAACGACGCAGGTGACGCGGCCAGCACCGCCCTGGAGCACCTCCAGCTCAGCTGGGACGCCAAGCCCCTCGCGGAGCTGGAGCCGGACGACTACTACGACTTCCAGGTCAGCCGCCCGACGGTGCGGATGGTGGACGGCGTCACCCGGCGGGTGGAATGGCCGACCACGCGCCTGTCCATCTGCCACCCGCCCGGCTACGACCAGGACATCGTGCTGGTGACCGGCCCGGAACCGAACATGCGGTGGCGCGCCTTCTGCCGCGAGCTGCTCGGCCACATCGAGGAGCTGGGCGTGTCCACCGTGGTCACGCTCGGCGCCCTGCTGGCCGACACCGCCCACACCCGCCCGGTCCCGGTCACCGGCACCGCCTACGACCCGGAGGCCGCGGCGCGGTTCGGGCTGGAACGCAGCCGCTACCAGGGCCCCACCGGCATCGTCGGGATCCTGCAGGACGCGTGCGTGCAGGCGGGCATCCCGGCGATCTCCATCTGGGCCGCGGTGCCGCACTACGTGTCGCACCCGCCCTCGCCGAAGGCGACGCTGGCGCTGCTGCACAAGCTCGAAGACGTCCTGGACGTCGAGGTGCCGCTGGGCGCGCTGCCCGAGCAGGCCGAGGAGTGGCAGCAGACGGTCAGCGAGATGGCCGAGGAGGACGAGGAGATCGCCGAGTACGTCCGCTCGCTGGAGGAGCGCGGCGACGCCGAAACGGCGATCACCCTGGAGGAGTCCAGCGGCGAGAAGATCGCCGCCGAGTTCGAGCGCTACCTGCGCCGGCGCCGTCCGGGCGCGGAGGGGCCGGGACCGGCAGGCCGGTGAGCGGCGGCCTCGCCCGCGTCGCCCTCTACGTCGGTGGCCTCCTCGGCCCGTTCGGGGGCGGGGTGGTGTCGTCGATGCTGCCCGAGCTGTCGGCGAGCTTCGGCGTGTCGCCCGCGACCGCGGCGTCCTCGCTGACCGCGTACCTGCTGCCGTTCGCGCTGGTGATGCTCGTGTCCGGCACCTACGGCGCGCGGTGGGGGCCGGTCCGCACGATCCGGATCGCCTACGCCGGTTACGTCCTGGCGGCGGCGCTGGCCGCGCTGGTGCCGTGGTTCTGGCTGTTCCAGGTCACCCGCGGGCTGCAGGGCGTGGCCAACGCGTTCACCACCCCGCTGCTGCTGACCAAGCTCGCGGCGATCACCCCGGCGGACCGGCTCGGCCGCGCGCTCGGCGCGTTCGGCGCGATGCAGGCGCTCGGGCAGACCTCGGCGCCCCTGGTCGGCGGGCTGGCCGCGGAGGGCGACTGGCGGTGGGCGTTCGCCGGGATCGCGGTGGTCGCGCTGGTGCTGGCGGCGGCCCCGCTGCCGCCGGACCACTCAGCGGCCGAGCCGGGATCGCGGCTGCGGGACGCGTTCCGGCCGGTCGTGCTGTGGGCCGGGGGCGTGGTGTTCCTGGCCTGGGCGTGCCTGGCCGGGTTGCCGTTCCTGGTGGCGTTCCGGATCGACGACCTGTTCGCCCTCACCCCGGGTGTGCGCGGGCTGGTGCTGACCGCGTACGGGATCGCCGGGTTCGTCGCCGCTCGGCTGGTCGGCGCCGCGTCGGACCGGTTCGGGCCGCGGGTGGCGCTGGCCGCCGGGCTGCTGCTCGGCGCGGCCGCGATGGCCTCGATCGGGCTGTTCCCGTCGCTGCCCGCGGTGACCAGCGCGTGGGCCGTCGGCGGGGTGTGCGGCCAGCTGGTGCTGGTCGGGATCAACGCGACGGTGCTCGGCGGGGCGGGCGGCGGGCGCAGCGGCGCGATCTCGGTGGTCACCGCGCTGCGGTTCCTCGGGATGTCCGCCTCCCCCGCCGTGTTCACCGGGCTCTACCACGCCAGCCCGGCGCTGAGTTTCCTCGTCGCGGCCGGGGTGCTGGTGGTGACGGTGCCGCTGCTGGCGCTGCGGGCGCGGTCAGAGGATGCGGCGTAGCGGGATCGGGCCGCGGGCGCGCTTGCGCCACTCGCGCGGGTAGCCGAGCGAGACCTCCTCGAAGCGGACGCCGTCGGCCCACGTGGTGCGCGGGATGTGCAGGTGCCCGAACACCGCGACCTCGGCGCGGTAGCGCAGGTGCCAGTCCTCGGTGCGGGTGGTGCCGCACCACAACGCGAACTCCGGCCAGCGCAGGGGCGCGGTCGGGTGGCGGTGCAGCGGCCAGTGCGACAGGAGGACCGTGCCGTGGCCGGCGGGGATGGCGTCCAGGCGCTGCTCGCTGACCTTGAGCCGGTGGGCGCACCAGTCCTGGCGGGTGGGGTGCGGGTCGGGGTGCAGGTAGAACTCGTCGGTGCACACCACGTTCGCCTCGCGGGCCTGGCCGAGCGCCTCGGCCAGGGACACGTCCTCGGCCTGCGGGGTGCGCCAGCTGTAGTCGTAGAGCAGGAACAGCGGGGCGATGGTGAGCGGCCGGCCGGCGTGGGGCCAGACCAGGTACTCGTCCTCGGGGGTGCGGACGCCGAGCTCGCGGCAGCGCTGCACGAGGTGCCGGTAGCGGGCCTCGCCGCGCAGATCGTTGCCGTCCCGGGGGACGGTCCACAGCTCGTGGTTGCCCGGAACCCACACCACCTCGGCGAAGCGCTGCTTGAGGGTGTCCAGGGTGGTGGTGATCGCCTCGATCCTCTCGGCCACGTCGCCGGCCACCAGCAGCCAGTCCTCCGGCGAGTCCGGCCGGATTTCGTCGATCAGCGGCGCGTTGCCGTTGTGGGTGACGTGGAGGTCGCTGGTGGCGTAGAGGTGGGGCACGGCTCCACCGTAGTCATGCGCCGCACCGGCCCTCCCGGTCGGCAAGATCCGGCTGCGAGAAAAAGAGTTGACCGCCCGCGCTAGCCTGGAAGCGCCATGAAGAACTGACATCCCGTCCGACCCGCGTCCGCGGCCAGCCGGCCCGGCGGGTTCCGCCGTCACACTCCGGCCGGTGATGTCCCATGTCTTTGCGCGTTCACGAACTCTCCTTCTCCTACGGCGACCGCGTCGTCTTCGACCGCTTCGACTTCGCCGCCGACCCGGGCCACCGCGTCGGCCTGGTCGGCGAGAACGGCGCCGGCAAGTCCACGCTGCTGAAGCTCCTCGCGGGCCTCGAACGCCCGCACGGCGGCACCGTCCACACCGGACCGGACGTGGGCTTCCTCCACCAGGAACTGCCCTACCCAGCCGGCACCCCGGTGTCCGCGGTCGTCGAGGACGCCCTCGCCGACATCCGCCGCGCGACCCGGCGCCTGGAGCGGCTCACCGAAGCCGTCGCCGACGACCCGTCCGAGGCCACCCTCGCCGAGTACGGCGCGGCGCTGGAGTGGGCCCAGGCGCACGACCTCTGGGACGCCGACCGGCGCGCCGCGATCGTCCTGGACGGCCTCGGGCTGGGCGGAACCGAGCGGCCCGTCGGCGAGCTGTCCGGCGGCCAGCGGTCCCGGCTCGGGCTCGCCGCGCTGCTCATCCGGCAGCCGGCCACGCTGCTGCTGGACGAGCCGACCAACCACCTGGACGACCCGGCGATGGAGTTCCTGGAACGCCACCTCACCGGGCTGTCCGGCACGGTGGTGCTCGCCTCGCACGACCGGGTCTTCCTGGACGCGGTGTGCACGGCGATCGTCGACCTCGACCCGGCGCTGGGCGGGCCGGTGCGCTACGGCGGCGCCTACCGCGACTACCTGGCGCACAAGCGCATCGAACGCGCCCGCTGGGAGCAGCGCTACGCCGGGGAGCAGGCGGAACTGAAGCGGCTGGCCGAATCGGTCACGGTCACCGCGCGCGCCGTCGCCCACGACCGGCCGCCCCGGGACAACGCGAAGATGCTGTACGACTTCAAGACCGGCCGGGTGCAGAAGCAGATTTCCCGGCGGGTCCGCAACGCGCAGCAGCGGCTCGACGAGCTGGCCGCCAACCAGGTGCGCAAACCCCCGCCGCCGCTGCGGTTCGCGGGCGCGCTCACCGCCCCGCCGGGTGAGGACGAGCTGATCCTCTCCGCCCGCGGCATCCGCGTGCCGGGACGGCTGGAGCTGGCCGAGCTGGACGTCACGGCGTCGGCGCGGCTGCTGGTCACCGGCGGCAACGGCGCCGGCAAGTCCACGCTGCTCAGCGTGCTCGCCGGCGGTCTGGCCCCGCACGCCGTGCGGCGCCGGGCGGGCCTGCGGACCGGGATGCTCGCGCAGGACGTCACCCTGCCCGACCCGGCGAAGACCCCGCGGCGGCTCTACGCCGAGGCGGCCGGCCCGGACTCCCCCGAGCTGACCAACCTGGGCCTGATCGCGCCGTGGGACCTCGACCGCCCGGCCGGGGTGCTGTCGGTCGGGCAGCGGCGGCGGCTCGCGCTGGCGATCCTCATCGCCCGGCCCCCGGACCTGCTGCTGCTCGACGAGCCGACCAACCACATCTCGCTCACGCTCGCCGAGGAGCTGTTCGACGCGCTCGGGTCCGCGCCCGGCGCGGTCGTCCTCGCCAGCCACGACCGGTGGCTGCGCCGGGAGTGGGACGGTGCGACCCTGCGGCTGCACCAGGGCCGCACCGTATAGGTCGTTATACGCCGATCAGAGTTCGACGCCCAGCAGCGCGTCGACGGCGACGCGGATCAGGGCGGGCGCGCCCGTGTCGCGCCCGCCCTGCCGCAGCGCCTCGTCGGCCCACGCGTCGACCGCGCGCATCGCGTTGATCGTGTCCAGGTCGTCGGCGAGGTGGTCCCGCAGGCGGGCGATCGTGTCGTCCGCCTCCGGCCCGGACGGCAGCGCCGCGGCCTCGCGCCAGCGGGCCAGCCGCTGCTGGGCGGTGGTGAGCAGGTCGTCGGTCCACGAGCGGTCGCTGCGGTAGTGGCCGGCGAACAGCGCCAGCCGGATCGCGTTGGGGTCGACCCCGTCGGCCCGCAGCCGCGACACGAACACGAGGTTGCCGCGCGACTTGGACATCTTCTCGCCGTTCAGGCCGATCATGCCGCCGTGCACGTAGTGCCGGGCGAACGGGTGCTCACCGGACAGCGCCTCGGCGTGGGCGGCGCTGTACTCGTGGTGCGGGAAGATCAGGTCCGAGCCGCCGCCCTGCACGTCGAAGCCCATGCCGAGCCGGTTGACCGCGATCGCGCTGCACTCGATGTGCCAGCCGGGGCGGCCGGGGCCGAGCTCGGACTCCCAGGACGGCTCACCCGGCCGGGCGGCGCGCCAGAGCAGCGCGTCGAGCGGGTCGCGCTTGCCGGGGCGGTCCGGGTCGCCGCCGCGCTCGGCGAAGAACTTCGCCATGGTCTCGCCGTCGTAGTTCGACTCGTAGCCGAACCGGCCGGTGGCCGAGCGGTCGAAGTAGACGTCCGGGTACTCCGGGTCGTCGGCCCGGTAGGCCGCGCCGTGCGCCAGCAGCTTCGAGATGACCTCGACGATCTCCGGGATGCTCTCCACCGCGCCGACGAACTGCTTCGGCGGCAGCACCCGCAGCGCCTCCATGTCCTCGCGGAACAGGGCGGTCTCCCGCAGGCCGAGCACCACCCAGTCGTCCTGGTCCCGCTCGGCGCGCTCCAGCAGCGGGTCGTCGATGTCGGTCACGTTCTGCACGTAGTGCACCGTGTGACCGCTGTCCCGCCACACCCGGTTGACCAGGTCGAACGCGAGGTAGGTCGCCGCGTGACCGAGGTGCGTGGCGTCGTACGGGGTGATGCCGCAGACGTACATGCGCGCGGTCTTGCCCGGGGCGGTGGGGCGCACCTGCCCGGTGGCGGTGTCGAACAACCGGAGAGGGCGGGGCGTGCCCGGCACGTAGGGCAGCGGCACCGAGGACCAAGTCTTCATACCCCAACCCTAGGTGGCGCCGCGGTGAACCGTCCCGCCCGGTGGGAACGTTTCGCGTCACGAAGCGGTCAGTGACCGCAGTTCGCCGAGCGTGCCGAAGAACGTGTCCTGGTCGCCGGGCAGCGGGCCGGTCACCGCGGACTGCCAGAACTTCGCCGTCCAGCCGCCGGGCACCTCGCCCATCGTCGTGTCGTAGCGGGCCAGCCAGAGGAGGTGGTCGGCGGCGAAGGCGGCGCTGTTCCCGGTGCACGCCGTCCACCAGCGGGCCGTCGTGTAGATGATCGGCGTGTGCCCGGTGCGCCGCTTCAGCTCGGTGCTGAAGTCGCGGATCCACGCGACCATGTCCGCGGGCGGCCTCCCGTAACAGGCGGGAATGCCCGGCGTGTCCTCCAGGTCCAGCGCCGGCGGCAGGGTCATGCCGTCGGCGAACCACTTGCCGTCGTGCGTGTGCAGGTAGGCGGCGTGCTCGGCGCCGCCGGTCTGGTCCGGGCGCGCGTAGTGGTAGGCCGACCGGTACAGCCCGGCGGCCTTCGCGCCGCGGAACTGGGCCAGGAAGTTCGGGTTGGCGTACCCGGCGCCCGCGGTGTCCTTGACGAACACGAACCGCGCGCCGGCCGCCTTCGCCGCGGCGAAGTCCGGCACGCCCTGCGAGGCGCTGATGTCGAACCCGGCCAGGGGCCCCGCGGGCTGCGCGGACGCCACCGCCGGCGCGAACCCGGCCACCAGGGCCGTCACCACCGCCACCACCCGGAAGATCGTTTTCGTAGCCACGCCCGGACCGTAGATCCACTTCCGGGTCATCGCGCGGCGCGTGACCGCATCGGGTGAGTCAGGCGCCCGGGAACGAGGCGGCCCACATCGCCTCCAGGCCGGCCGTCAGCTGCTCCGACGTCGGCGCCCCCTCCGGGTCGAGCAGCCATTGCACCGCCAGCCCGTCGCAGATGGCGATCACGAAGCTGGCCACCGCCTGGCACCGCGGGTCGTCGGGCCGGGAGCCGTCGGCCAGGGACCGGGCGACCAGCTCGGCGACCTTGGCCCGGCACCGGCGGTAGTGCCCGGCGAACTGCTCCCGCAGCGACTCCGTCCGCTCCGCCTGCGCCAGCGCCTCGACGTAGGACAGCAGCAGCGCCCGGCTGGCCGGCAGGCTGTCCAGCATGGCCGCCCACGCGCGCCGCCCGCGCTCGATCGGCGGGACCGCCGGTTCGGCCATCGCGATCGAGGCCAGCTTGTCGGTCCACTCCTCGAACACCTCGCCGATCGCGGCGTTGAGCAGGCCCGCCTTGGACCCGAAGTGGTACCCGATCGAGTGCAGGTTGGTGTCCGAGGCCGCGACCAGGTCCCGCGCCGTGATGTGCGCGTACCCCTTCTCCTCCAGCAGCCGCCGCGCGGCGGCGAGCAGCTCTTCCCGGTGTCCCACACCCGGCACCCTAGCTGGACACCCGGATTACACGTGCGTATAAATGAGGCACCGGTCACGTCGAGGAGGTCGCGATGAGCGTCGAAACCCCGTCCCGCACGAGCGCGCTCCCGCTGCCGCCGGGGCCGAAGCTCCCGGCGGGCGTGCAGACGGTGCTCTTCGGCAACTTCCGGCACGTGCTGATGCCCCTGCTGCGGCGCCGCTACGGCGACCTCATCCGGCTCAACCTCTACCCCGAGCGCCACGTCGTGCAGCTGGCGAACCCCGACCACATCAGGGCCGTGTTCAGCGGTCCGGCCGACGTCTTCCACGCCGGCGAGGGCAACGTCATCCTCAAGCCGCTGATGGGCCCGCACTCGGTGCTGCTCACCGACGAGGACGTGCACCTGCGCGCCCGCAAACTGCTGATGCCCGCCTTCCACGGCGCGGCGCTGCGCGGGTACCGGGACATGATCACCGAGCTCGCCGAGGCCGAGGTCGCGACCTGGACGCCGGGCCGGGTGTTCCGCTCGCACGAGCGCATGCAGGCGCTGACGCTGGAGATCATCCTGCGCGTGGTGTTCGGCGTCGCCGAGGGGCCGCGGCTGGACGAGCTGCGCGAGCTGCTCACCCGCATCGTCGACATCGGTGTGCTGGAGCTGTTCGGCTGGCACAACGCCAAGCTGCGCCGGGTCGGCCCGTGGCGGCGGTACAGCCTGGCCCAGGACCGGGTGGACGAGCTGCTCTACGCCGAGATCGCCGACCGCCGCAAGGCCGGCGACCTCGACGGCCGCGGTGATGTGCTGTCCCGCCTGCTGACCGTGCCCGCCGAGGACGACCGGCTCTCCGACGCCGAGCTGCGCGACCAGCTGATCACCCTGCTGCTGGCCGGGCACGAGACCACCGCGACGGCCCTGGCCTGGTCGTTCCACGAGCTGGCGCGCGACCCGGCGCGGCAGCGGCGCGCGATCGAGGCCGCCGACGCCGGGGACGAGAAGTACCTGGAGGCGGTGGCGAAGGAGGCGATGCGGCAGCACCCGGTGATCTCCGAGGTCGCCCGGCGGCTGACGCGGGACATCGAGATCGGCGGCTACCGGATCCCCGCGGGCCACACGGTGATGCCGTCGATCGCCCTGGTCCAGGGGGATCCGGCGCACCACGACGACCCGGCGGCGTTCCGGCCGGAGCGGTTCCTCGGCGGCGGCCCGGCGAGCGGCACGTGGTTCCCGTTCGGCGGCGGCGTGCGGCGCTGCCTGGGCGCCGGGTTCTCCCTGCTGGAGGCGACGATCGTGCTGCGGGCGGTGCTCACCCGGTTCGCGCTGGAGCCGGACCGCGCCCGCGGCGAGCACGCCAGGCCCCGGCACATCACGATGGTGCCCGGCCGCGGCGCCCGGATCGCGGTCGTCCCCCGGCGCTGAGCGCGGCTACCCTGGGCGGGTCCGTCCGTACTCACAGAGCAGGTTTCCTTGAGCGCCACGATCCCAAGCGAGACCGTCCCGGCGAACCTCACGCGGATCGCCGCGGCGGGCGAGGACGCGCCGGGCGTCCTGTGGCGGCTGCGCGAGGAGGGCCGCCAGCTCGACGCGAACCTCGTGCACCTGCCGGCGGGCGAGCGGATCGGCACCCACACCGAGCCCGACCTCGACGTGCTGCTGGTGGTGGTCACCGGCACCGGGACGGTGACCACCGGGGAGGACGCGGTGGACGCCGGCCCCGGCTCGCTGGTGTGGCTGGCACACGGCCAGGCGCGCGCCGTCGAGGCGGGCCCCGGCGGCCTGTCCTACCTCACCGTGCACCGCCGCCGCCCGGGCCTGCGGATCGGGCTCCGCTGACACCGGCGGGGCGCCGGACGCGGAACTCACCGCCGTGAGCGCGGAACTCGCGCGCACGAGCGTGGGACTCGCGCGCACGAGCGTGGGACTCGCGCGCACGAGCGTGGGACTCGCACGGCCGGCGGCGCGCGTCACCTAGCGGCGCCGGGTGCGGAGGTAGTCGCTGATCACCGCCGCGCCCAGGCCGTCCGCCTCGGGTGCCACCACCCGGCCGCCGGACCGCCGCGCGATCAGGTCCACGAACGCCGCCAGCCGCGGGTCGTCGCCGAGGCGGAACACCGACACCGACGCCCCCATCTTCGCCAGCCGGTCCACTTCGGACAGCGTCTTGACCAGCGTCCGCGGCTGGGGCGGGTAGTCGAACTCCGCGGTGCCGTCCGCTTCCAGGTGCGCGGTCGGCTCGCCGTCGGTCACCATCAGCACCACCGGCTGCGCGTCCGGGTGCCGCCGCAGGTGCCGTCCGGCCAGCAGCAGCGCGTGGTGCGCGTTGGTGCCCTGCTCCCACACGCCCTCCAGCCCGACCAGCTCCGGCAGCTCCACCGACGTCGCGTACCGGCCGAACGTGATCAGCTGCAACGCGTCGTTGCGGAAGCGCGTGGAGATCAGCTGGTGCAGCGCCAGCGCGGTGCGCTTCATCGGCAGCCAGCGCCCCTCCGACACCATCGACCACGACGTGTCCACGCACAGCGCCACCGCCGCCCGCGACCGCAGCTCGGTCTCCACGACCTCCACATCGGACACGTCCAGCCGCACGCGGCCGCCGCCCGTGGACGCGGTCCGCAGCACGGCGTTGCGCACCGTGCGGGAAACCTCCCACGGTTCCCGGTCGCCGAACTGCCACGGCCGGCTCGCCCCGGTCGGCTCCCCCGCCGCCCCGGCCGACTCGGTCTGCCGCTCGCCGGTCTTGCCGCGCAGCGAGTGCACGATGTCCGACAGCGCCGTCTCCCCCAGGCGCCGCAACGCCTTCGGGGTCAGCCGCAGCGAGCCGTCCGGCGCCCGCTCGAACAGTCCCTGAGACCGCAGCTCACGCTCCAGTTCGGACAGTCGCCGCGCGTCCACCCCGGCGTCCGGCCCGAGCTGGCGTTCCAGCGCCTCCAGGTCGATGTCCTCCAGCCGGGCGCCCGGATAGGACTGGGCCAGCTGCTCCGCCAGGGCGTCCAGCTCCGCCAGGTCCTGCATGGCCTGCGCGCCCTCGCCCAGCCCCAGCGGGTCCTGGCCGCGGAATCGCGCCGAGGAGGTCCAGTCCTCCCCCGGCCGCATCGCCTGCAACCGGGCGTCCAGGCCGGCCAGCTGCTGCCCGATGCGCGGGTCGCCGAACGCCTGCCGCGCCAGCTCGGCCAGCTCCGCCCGCTGCTCGGCCGACATCGAGTTCAGCATCCGCTGCGCCGCGGCGGCCCGCGCGGCGAGCGCGTCGATCAGCTCGTCGACGTCGCGCGGGTTCTCCGGGAAGAACTCGCCGTGGCGGCGCATGAACTCGGCGAACCGCTCGTCGATGTCGTCCACGCCACGGGCGTGGGCGTCGAGCAGCGCGTTCAGGTCCGACAGCATCTGGTGGACGCGCTCGACGTCCTCCGGGCTGGTGCTCTGCAACGCCTGCTTCATGCCCGCGAAACGGGCGTCGAGCATCTCGCGGCCGAGCAGGTCACGGATCTGGTCGTACTTCTCGCGGCCCTCCTCCGAACGCCACGGGTAGTCCGACAGCTCACGCACCGCGGCCGCGGTGCCCGGCGGCAGCGCGTCGAGCTGGGCCTCGGCGAAGCGGGCGTCGTCGGACGGGTCGGGGAACAGCGCCCGCTTCTCGGCATCCAGCGCCTCGTCGAGCAGGCGCCGCACCTCTTGCAGGGTGCCGTCGAGCCGGTGCCGCCGCTGGATCTCGGCACGGCGCTGCCACACCCGGCGGGTCATCTCGTCCAGCCCGCGCGTGTTGCGGGTGCCGCGGCGCAGCAGCTCCTCCAGCGCCGACCGCGGCGAGGCGCCGTCCATGACCTCGCGGCCGATCTCGTCCAGCGCCTCGCGCAGGTCGATGGGCGGGGCGAGCGGGTCGGGGCCCTCGTGCCACGGGCCGTAGGACCAGCCCTGCGGTGCGGTGCTCACGGCCCGTACACCGTGGTCGCGTCGTCGGAGTCCTTCGCCAGCTGCCGCGCCAGGTAGAGCGACTCCAGGGCCAGCTCGACGGCCGCGGCGATGCGGCCCGGCTCGTCGGTGGCGGACACCCCGGCCCGCTCGGCGACCTCGTGCAGCACCGGCAGCTCGGGCAGCGCGGCGAGCAGGTCCGCGCCCGGCACGCGCTCGCCGGTGGCGACCAGGTGCCCGTTGGACACGGCCTCGACCAGCGGGCGCAGGTTGAGCCCGCCGAAGCGCTCGCGGGCGGTCTCGGCGACCGCGCGGCGCAGCAGGTGCACCAGGTGCTCGGTCTCGCGGCCCTCCTCGCCCGGCTCGAACTCGATCTTGCCGCGCAGCACGGCCGGCACCGCCTCCAGGTCGACCGGGCGCGCCACGGCCGGGTGCTCGCCGGTCAGCGCGGCCCGGCGCAACGCGGCCGCCGCGACGGTTTCCGCCGCGGCCACGGCGAACCGGGCCGACACGCCGGAGCGCTGGTCGACCACGGTGGATTCGCGCAGGTTGCGCACGAACCGGGCCAGCACCTCCAGCAGCGGCTCGCCGACCTCCGCGACCAGGTTCGCCTCCTGCCGGACCACGTCCACCTCGGCGGCCACGGTCAGCGGGTAGTGCGTGCGGATCTCGGCGCCGAAGCGGTCCTTGAGCGGGGTGATGATCCGCCCGCGGTTGGTGTAGTCCTCCGGGTTGGCGGTGGCGACGAGCAGCACGTCCAGCGGCAGCCGCAGCGTGTAGCCGCGGATCTGGATGTCGCGTTCCTCCATCACGTTGAGCAGCGCGACCTGGATGCGCTCGGCGAGGTCGGGCAGCTCGTTGATGGCCACGATGCCGCGGTGCGCGCGCGGCACGAGTCCGAAGTGGATGGTCTCCGGATCGCCCAGGCTGCGGCCCTCGGCCACCTTCACCGGGTCGACGTCGCCGATCAGGTCGCCGACCGAGGTGTCCGGGGTGGCCAGCTTCTCGGTGTAGCGCGCCTCGCGGTGCAGCCAGGTCACCGGCAGGTCGTCGCCGAGCTCGGCGGCGCGGCGCCGCGAGGCCGGGGTGATCGGGTCCAGCGGGTGCTCGGCCAGCTCGGAGCCCTCGATCACCGGGGTCCACTCGTCGAGCAGCCCGGCCAGGGTGCGCAGCAGGCGCGTCTTGCCCTGGCCGCGCTCGCCGAGCAGCACGACGTCGTGGCCGGCCAGCAGGGCGCGTTCGAACTGGGGCAGCACGGTCCGGTCGAACCCGACGATGCCCGGCCACGGGTTCCGGCCCTCGCGCAGCGCGGCGAGGAGGTTGTCGTGGATCTCGGTCTTGATGCTGCGCGGCAGGTGCCCGGCGGCGCGCAGCTCTCCCGCTGTGCGCGGGAGGTTCTCGGGTACGGGTGTCACGACTACGACGCTACGCACGTCCCGCGGTGTCGTCGACGTGGAGCAACTCCAGCGGCCGGGTGCCGTATTCTGGGTCGCCGTGTGCTGTCCCAGTGCGACCCTCACCGTGTGGGCCTCGGCGTGGCTGTCCGGAGCCGCGGCGTCCGACGACGTCCTCGACGCGCTCCTGGCGTGGGGCGAGGCGCACGAGGTGGTGGCCGCCGACGCCGAAGCGGCGGTGACGCTCGACCTCCCGCTCACCGGTGACTTCCCCGGCACGCCCGTCCAGCTGCTCGCCGCGTTGCGCGCGCACGGCGCCGGGCCCGCCCGGCTGGTGCTGCCCGCGCCCGGCGACCCGCGTGGCCTCGGCGGCGGCGGGCCGTTCACCGAGGCCGCGATGCGCGCCGGGGAGGCGGTGCTGCTGCCCGACCTCGGGTTCGGCCTGGTGCCGGTGCCGATCGCGGAGGGGCTGGTGCGCTGGTCGGTCCACCGGGCCGCGGTGCCGCTGAGCCCGGACTACGTCGGGCTGAGCGAGGCCGAGCACGGGCTGACCGACGCGATCCGGGATTCGGCGGGCGCGCTGCAGGCGCTGGACGTGGCGCGGGACCGGCCGGGGGTGCGGGCGGAGCTGGCGGCGAAGCTGCGGGCGCGGCCGCGCCTGGACTGGCCCGCCGGGACGCCGGGCCGGGCGCTGCGGGTGCTGCAGCGGGCCGACGAGGTGGGCGCCATCCTGGCGATCGCGGAGATCGACGAGCCGGGCGGCGCGCTGTCGTCGTCCGCGGCCGTGCGCCGCGCCGACGCCCTGCGCCCGCTGAGCACGGCGGTCCGCACGGCCCGCTACGCGGCGATCAACGAAGCCGTCCGGCAACTCACCGAACAGGGTGACCGGCAGCCCTGATCGGCGGCTTGACACCGGCGTGTTTCCTTGATCCACACATCGTCGTAGTGGCAGGAGACAGCTTCCGTGGATCTGGGTGACCCCACCACCAACCCCATCTCGTTCACGCTCGGACCGGCGGACGAGTTCTTCACCGAGCCGGTCGGCGCGCGGGACGAGGACGGCTTCCGGCGGGCCTGGCGGCGCATCGTGGCCGAGCACGGCGCCGACGCCGGGCGGGTCACCCGGATCGCCGCCTACTGGGAGCCCTCGGCGGCGGACCGGGAGTTCCTCGACACAACCTTCGCCGATGCCGGGCTGCAGTTCCTCTTCGAACGGCCGGAGCCGGCCGGCTGGGACAGCGCGCTGGAGAAGGCGCAGCAGGTGCTCGACGAGGTCCTGCGCGCCGAGGAGGCCGGGGAACTGGCGGAGGAAGCCCGCCGCGCCCGCGAGAAGCAGGCGAACGGTGAGCTGCTGCCGGTGCTGCGCAGCGGATCGCTCGGCGGCAGCGACGTCGTGCGGCAAACCATGCCGTGGCTGCCGGTGGCCGGGCGCGACCTGTTCGCCACGTTCGCCTACACCGCGCTGACGCCGCGCGGCACGGTCGGGATGCGGCACGTGCTGAACGACCACCTCGACGGCGCGGGCGGCTTCACCGAGGTCGTCACCACAGCGCTGGCCTCGGTGCGGTCCGGCCTGGTCCTGGAGGAGGCGGTCACCGAAACCGGGCGGCTGCTCCGCGTGCACCGCCCGGACGGGTTCGGCGCCGCGGGTGCGGTCATGCTGCCCGACTTCCACGAGCGGATGTCCGGCATCCACGGCTGGGACGAGCTGACGGTGGCCATCCTCTGCCCCGACGAGGCGTGGATCACGCAGTCCGGCACCCCCGACGCCGAGCGGCTCGCGCGGGAGGTGCGGGCGGCCGGGCAGCAGGCGCCCGAGCTGCGCCCCGCGCTGCTGACGGTCACCGCGACGGCGATCGACCTCGTCACCGAAGGCGGGTCGTGACGCGCGGGCGGGCGCGCTCCGTGGTTTGATCTCCCGCGTCGTTTCGTGATGTACGGGGGAACTTCGTGGACTACGTGGACCCGGCCCGCAACCTGATCTCGTTCACCACCGGCACGGGCGCGGTCTTCGCGGAGTCCGCGCCCGCGCAGGCCGTCGACGCCTTCCGCCAGGCCTGGGAGCGCGTCGCCGCGGACCACGGCGTGGACGCGGACCAGGTGATCCGCATCGAGGCCTACTGGCAGCCCGCGCAGTGGGACGAGCGCTACCTCGGGCGGACCTTCGGCGACGTGGAGCTGGAGTACGTCTTCCCCCGGCCCGATCCGGGCGGCTGGCACACCGCGCTGGACCGGGCCCGGGAAGTCCTCGACGAGGTGGCCGCCGCCGACTGAGCGTCAGGCGCGAACGGGCCGCTTCACCGGCTCGCAGCACCCCACCGCGCACGGCACGCCGTTGACCGTGCACCCGGCGAGCGGGAAGTCCGACAGCTTCCGCACCGGCGCTCCCGCCAGGTGCTCGCGCACCAGCTCCACCACCAGCTCCGCGAACCGCGGGTCCCCGTTCGGCGTCGCCACGCGGGCGAACCCCATGCCGTGCTCGGCGGCGCGCTCGGCGGCCTCGTTGTCCAGGTCCCAGATCACCTCGAGGTGGTCGGAGACGAACCCGACCGGGCACACCACGACACCCTGGACACCGGCGGCGTGCAGCGCGTCGAGGTGGTCGACGATGTCCGGCTCCAGCCACGCCACCTGCGGCGGCCCCGACCGCGACTGCCACACCACGTCGTACTCGGCGACCCCGGCCTGCGCGGCGACCAGCCGCGCGGCCTCGTGGATCTGCCGCGAGTACCGGCGGCCACCCTCCTCCGGCGGCCCGGCGGCCCGGTCCGCGCTCTCCGGGACCGAGTGCGCGGTGAACACCACCCGCGCGCCGGGCACCTGCTCCAGACCGGCCCGCAGCGCGTCGGCGAACGCGCCGACGAACAGCGGGTGGTCGAAGAAGTGCCGCAGCTTCACCAGTTCCGGCGCGCCCGCGCCGACGGCGGCGCGGGCCCGTTCGATGTCCTCGTCGTACTGGCGGCACGCCGAGTAGCCGCCGTAGGCGCTGGTCGGGAACACCAGCGCGCGGCGCACCCCGTCGGCCGTCATCCGGGCGACGGTGTCCTCCACCATCGGCTGCCAGTTGCGGTTGCCGAAGTACACCGGCAGGTCGACGCCCTGCGCGGCCAGCTCCTTCTCCACCGCGGCGATCGCCTCGCGGTTGAGCCGGTTGATCGGCGACACGCCACCGAAGTGCTGGTAGTGCTCGGCGACCTCGAGGAGGCGCTCGCGCGGCACCCCCCGCCCCCGGGTCACGTTCTCCAGGAACGGCATGACGTCGTCCGGTCCCTCCGGACCGCCGAAGGACAGCCACAGCAGCGCGTCGTAACTCACGGTAGACGATTCTGCCGCTGTGGCCGCCTTCACGCTGGATCGGCCCTACTGTCCGAGGGCGTGCACCCCGCCGTCGACCATGATCATCGAGCCGGTGGTGGCCGGCAGCCAGTCCGACAGCACGGCGCAGATGGTCTTCGCGACCGGCGTCGGGTCCTCGGCGTCCCAGCCCAGCGGGGCGCGGTCGCCCCAGCCGCCCTCCAGCTCACCGAAGCCCGGGATGGACTTGGCGGCCATGGTCTTGACCGGGCCGGCCGCCACCAGGTTCACCCGGATGCCCTGCGGCCCCAGGTCGCGCGCCAGGTAGCGGTTGACCGACTCCAGCGCCGCCTTCGCCACGCCCATCCAGTTGTAGGCCGGCCACGCCACGCGGGCGTCGAAGTCCATGCCCACCACCGAGGAACCCCGGGACAGCAGCGGCAGCAGCGCCTTGGTCAGCGACATGAACGAGTACGCCGAGACCTCGACGGCGACCGACACGTCCTCCTTGGGGGCGTCCAGGAACGGCGCGCCCAGGCAGGACTGCGGCGCGAAGCCGATCGAGTGCAGCACCCCGTCCAGCACGTCGACGTGCTCGCGCACGCGGTCGGCCAGGGTGTCCAGGTGCTCGGTGTTCTGCACGTCGAGCTCGATCACCGGCGCCTCCCGCGGCAGGCGCTTGGCGATGCGCTCCACCAGCGAGAGCCGGCCGAAGCCGGTGAGCACGACCTGCGCGCCCTGCTCCTGCGCGGCCTTCGCCGCGTGGAACGCGATCGAGCCGTCGGTGATCACGCCGGTGATCAGCAGTCGCTTACCTTCGAGAAGTCCGGCCACGCCTGTCCTTTCGGTGTGAAGTTCGGGAGGAAGAAGTCAGTGCCCCATGCCGAGGCCGCCGTCGACCGGCAGCACGGCACCGTTGATGTAGCCCGCCTCGTCGGAGGCCAGGAAGCGCACCGCGGCGGCGATGTCCGCGGTCTCGCCGTAACGCCCCGCCGGGATCTGGTTCAGCGCCGCGGTGCGCTGGTCCTCGGTGAGCGCGTCGGTCATGTCGGTGACGATGAACCCGGGCGCCACCACGTTCGCGGTGATGTTGCGCGAGCCCAGCTCGCGGGCCAGCGACCGCGCCATGCCGACCAGGCCCGCCTTGCTCGCCGCGTAGTTGACCTGCCCGGCGCCGCCGGAGAGCCCCACCACCGACGCGATGAAGATGAACCGGCCCCACTTGCCGCGCAGCATGCCGCGCGAGGCGCGCTTGGCGACCCGGTAGGCGCCGGTGAGGTTCGCGTCGACGACCCGGGTGAACTGGTCCTCGCTCATCCGCATGAGCAGCGTGTCGTCGGTGATGCCGGCGTTGGAGACGACCACCTCGACCGGGCCCTGGTGCTCCTCGACCTGCTTGAACGCCGCGTCGACCTGCTCGCTGTCGGTGACGTCGGCCTGCACGCCGAACAGCCCTTCCGGCGCGCCGGACCCGCGGTGCGTCACCGCCACCTGGTGCCCGGCCTCGGCGAGGCCCCGGGCGATGGCCAGGCCGATGCCGCGGTTGCCGCCGGTGACCAGTACGGACCGTCCCACGTGACACTCCTCGTTCGATTCCCGCAGTTGCCCGGTGAGGTTATCCGGCCGCCGGAGAGCGGGGCAGCACCGCCCGGCCGCCTACGCGGAAGTAACCCGGTGAGCCCGGTCACGAGGACCTTCGTCCTAAGGAACTGTTAGCTCTCGGCGCACTCCCTTGTCCGCGGCGGCCCCGGCCACCGAACGTGGTCGGCGGTCATGAGACAAGGGAGTTTTCGATGACGTCAACCATCGACGCCGGCGAGGACCGGCGCGCCGGCCGCCGCGTGGTGAGCAACATCCTCCGCGGCTCGGTCGGCAACCTGATCGAGTGGTACGACTGGTACGCCTACACCGCGTTCAGCGTCTACTTCGCCGCCACGTTCTTCCCGAAGGGCGACTCGACCGCGCAGCTGCTCAACACCGCGGGCGTGTTCGCCGTCGGGTTCCTCATGCGGCCGCTCGGCGGCTGGCTGCTCGGGCGCTACGCCGACCGGTTCGGGCGGCGCTCGGCGCTGACCCTGTCGGTGAGCCTGATGGCCGCGGGCTCGCTGCTCATCGCGCTGACCCCGGGGTACGGCTCGATCGGGATCGCCGCGCCGCTGCTGCTGGTGCTGGCGCGGCTGCTGCAGGGCATCTCGGTCGGCGGCGAGTACTCGACCTCGGCGACCTACATGTCGGAGGTCGCCACCCGCGGCAAGCGCGGCTACTACTCCAGCTACCAGTACGTCACGCTGATCGCCGGCCAGCTGGTCGCGCTGGCGGTGCAGATCGTGCTGCAGCAGGTGCTCACCACCGAGCAGCTGCACAGCTGGGGCTGGCGGATCGCGTTCGGCATCGGCGCGGTCGGCGCGGTGATCGTGTTCTGGCTGCGGCGCGGCATGGACGAGTCGGCCGACTTCGAGGCGTCCAAGGCGAAGCGGGACAGCGCCGCGCACGGCACGCTCAAGGCGCTGGCCAAGCACCCGAAGGAGGTCGCCCTCGTGGTCGGCCTGACCATGGGCGGCACGCTGTTCTTCTACACCTACACGACCTACCTGCAGAAGTTCATGGTCAACACCAGCGGCATCAGCAAGCCGGACGCGGCGTGGATCAACTTCTTCGCGCTCGTGGTGTTCGTGGTGCTGCAGCCGCTCTACGGCGCGCTGTCGGACCGGGTGGGCCGCCGGCCGCTGCTGATCGGGTTCGGCGTGCTGGGCACGCTGGTCACCGTGCCGTCGCTGACGCTGCTGGCGCACACGCGCAACCCGGTGTTCGCGTTCGTGCTGATGGTGGTGCCGCTGGCGATCAGCGCGCTCTACACCTCGATCAGCGCGGTGGTGAAGGCCGAGCTGTTCCCGACCAACATCCGCGCGCTGGGCGTCGGGCTGCCCTACTCGGTCGCGGTCGCGGTGTTCGGCGGCACCGCCGAGTACGTCGCGCTGTGGTTCAAGCAGGCCGGGCACGAGTCGCTGTTCTTCTGGTACGTCACCGCGGTCGTGTTCATCTCGCTGGTCATCTACGTCCGGATGCGCGACACCAGCAAGGAGTCGGCGATGGACGCCTCCTAAGGTGTGGTCCGTGCGCGTGTTGCTGGTGGAGGACGACGACGGGGTGGCCGGCGCCCTCGTCGACTCCCTCGGCGCGCACGGCCACCAGCCCACCCGGGTGCGGCGCGGCGAGGACGCGCTGCTCGCCCACCGGGACGCCGACCTGGCGCTGCTCGACCTCGGCCTGCCCGACCTGGACGGCCTGGAGGTGCTGCGCAAGCTGCGGGCGGTGAGCGCGCTGCCGGTCATCGTGCTCACCGCCCGGGGCGACGAACGATCGGTGGTCCGGGGCCTGCGGCTCGGGGCCGACGACTACCTGGTCAAGCCGGTGCGGCTGAGCGAGCTGCTGGCCCGCATCGAGGCGGTGACCCGGCGCGCCGCGGCCGCGCGGCCGGAACCGCAGGTGGTCGTGGTCGGCGACATCGAGGTGGACCTGGGCGCGCGGCGGGTGGTGGTCGGCGGCGCGGAGGTCGAGCTGACCGCGAAGGAGTTCGCCGTGCTGGCGGCCCTGGCCCGGCGGGCGGGCACCGCGGTGAGCCGGCAGCAGCTGATGGACGAGGTGTGGGGCGACGCGTACGTGGCCGTGTCGCGGTCGCTGGACGTGCACCTGACGCAGCTGCGCGCGAAGCTGCGGCGGCCGGAGCTGCTGACGACGATCCGCGGGTTCGGCTACCGGCTGGGCGCGTAGGTGCGCACCCGCGTCCTGGCCGTGCTGCTGGCCTTCGTCGTGCTCGCGACCGCCGGGTTCGCGCTGCCGCTGCTCAGCGTGACGGCGACCGAGCGCACGCAGCAGCTGCTGCTCGCCCGGACCGCCGACGTGGACCGGTTCGCGGCGCTGGCCGACCAGGCGGTGGCCGCGGGGGACGCGTCGGCGCTGCTGGCCGAGGTGACCCGGTACACCGAGCTGTACGGCGAGGGGATCGTCGTGGTCACCGCCCGGCGCGCCCCGGTGGCGGAGACCGGTGGCCTGGCCGCGGCGGATCCGGCGGTGGCGGAGCTGATCGACGCGGCGCTGCGGAACCAGCCGAGCCAGCCGGCGGCGACCGTGCGGCCGTGGTCGCGGACGCCGGTGCTGCTGGCCCGCCCGGCGGGCACCGGCACGAAGGTCTCGGGGGCGGTGGTGCTGCGGGCGTCGGTGACGAGGGCCGCCGACGACGTGCGGCGCAGCTGGTTCGCGGTGCTGGCCGGGGCGGCGCTGGTGACGCTGGCGGGGGCGGGGCTCGCGCTGGGTGCGACGCGGTGGGTGCTGGGCCCGATGCGGCGGCTGGACCGGGCGGTGGGGGATCTGACCGCGGGGTTGCGGCCGGTGCACGCGGACCTGGCCGGACCGCCCGAGCTGCGGCAGCTGACGGCGGGGTTCAACCGGATGTCGGACGCGGTCACGGCGGCGCTGGACCAGCAGCGGCGGCTGGTCGCCGACACCTCGCACCAGATGCGCAACCCGATGACGGCGCTGCGGTTGCGGGTCGACGCGCTCGGGCCGTCGTTGCCCGCGTCGGCCGCGCGCACCTACGAGGGCGCGGTCGCGGAGCTGGACCGTCTGGAGGCTCTGCTGGACGACCTGCTGACCCTGGCGGCGGCCGAGCACCGGGCCGGCGAGCTGGCCGTGTCCGGCGACAGCGCTTCCTGCGACGCGGCGGCCGTGGCGGAGGCGCAGGTGCACCTGTGGCAACCGGCCGCCGAGCGCGCCGGGGTGAGGCTGCGCTTCACCGGGGAGCCGCCGCGTACGGCAGAGGCACAGAGGCAACCCGCCGGGATGACGCCGCACCTCACCAGGGAGCCACTGCACGCGGCAGAGGCACAGAGGGCCACCGGGGAGCCGCCGCGTGCGGCGGCGACGGAGGCGGAGCTGGCGCAGGTGCTGGACGTGCTGCTGGACAACGCGCTGAAGTACGCGCCGGGCGCGGAGGTCTCGGTCTCGTGCGGCGTGGAGGGTGCGTGGGCGGTGGTGTCGGTGGCGGATGCCGGGCCCGGGCTGTCCGCGGAGGAGCTGGCGCAGGCGCAGGCGAGGTTCTGGCGCGCCGACCGGCACCGGGGCCTCCCGGGAACCGGACTGGGCCTGGCGATCGCCGAGCGCCTGACCGCCGGCCGGGGCGGACGGATCGAGCTGCGCGCGGCGGACCCGCACGGCCTGGTGGTGCGGGTGCTGCTGCCACGCGCGGAGGCGGACGGATCATGACGACGGCCGCCCTCCCCCGCGACTGCACCCCGCGGCCCACGCCGGGCGCCGAGCCCTGTCGCGAGCGCGGCACACTGCGACCCACCCGCCGCGCCGAGCGCCAGCGCCCGCCCCACGGCGCGCTGCCACTCACCACCCTCACCGAGCTCCACCGCCGCGGCGGTGCTCTGCCGCGCCCCCGCATCCAGGCCCACCGCCATCGCCACGGCGGGCTGCCACCGACCACGCTCGCCACGCCCCACCGTGACCGCGGCACGCTGCGACCCACTCGCCCCGCCGAGCGCCAGCGCCGGCGCCACGGCGGGCCAGCACCCACCGACCGCTCCCAGCCCCAGAAC